>DASQJI010000357.1:0-6943 GCA_035631175.1 Parafilimonas sp. | reverse complement strand
TGCGAAATAGCCATGTTCATTCATTGACGCTGCGTCAGCAGTTGGGAGATTAACTGCGTTTGTATTTTGTGATTTTGAAGTTTCCACATTCGGCTGGCTCACGTCGGCAGTCTTGCTTTCACTCACGTCAACTTCCGGCTTACTTTGTGTTTCCGTTACTACCAAAGCGGATGTTTTTTCCTCCACTTTCGGGGATTGTTTCTGCGATGATGAAACAACAGTGTTTGATTGTTTTGTTCCTACGATCAAATCCATGTCCAGCTTAACGCTGTTATCAGGCAGATGGTTCCACGCTTTGATCTGTTCTGCAGGAACATTGTAGCGTTTTGAAATGCTGTACAAAGTTTCGCCTTGCGCAACCCGGTGTGTGACTGCATCCGTTGAAACCGGCTGTGGTTTTTGTTGTACCTCCGGTTTCGGTTGTGGAACTATGCTCTTTTGTTGTTTAGCCGTTTGCACTTCCGCGGCGGGGATTCTTATGGTAGACCCGTATACGAGTTTAGTGTCGGCATGCATGCCATTTAGCCGCATGATATCACCCACATTGGTGTTGTACTGTTTGGCGAGCGCGGAAAGAGTTTCGCCCTCTTTTAGTTTGTGGGTAAAATAATTATTCTGGGCTGAAAGAATTTGGACGCATAGGACGGACATTAAAACGGGGACTATGAATCTAAACCTTCTCATAATTAATGAGGCAAATTTAATGTTTAAGAATACGCCATTCGGTCGGGTAATAGTTATTCACACGATTGTGCAAAAATTTTACCCACCCAAGTGGAAAGTTGTAGCATGTGCATAATGCCCAGCCCCCGGAAACGCCGGTGATATCTAATTCTTTTTTCCGAAGGTACTGCAAAGCTTCGTCGCGGGACAGTGCGGTTCGCTGCACATTTTTGTTTACGATCGTGCTCAATGCCAGTTCATGATTTGGCACCAATTGATTTCCTTTTATTTGACCAACACGGATGCCTGCTTTCTTCAGGTAAAGCGTTTTTTGAAGCAGTGCTATATCACCTTCCCAAGCGGCTTTTATTGCATGTATATTTTCGTTTTGTGAAAACAAGAAGCAGTCGACCTCTGTGCAGAGAAAATTTGCAACTAAGGATGATTCGCTCGCGCCTGTTTTTCGCAATGAAGCTCTCCGCTGTTTTGAATTCTCAAATGCAGCTTCACTTTTTCTGAACGCTGCAATAAAAAATCCTTCGCCATTTATTTTATGCGGCCAAAAACGGTAACCGAATGCATGGTGTTTTGATGATCGTGTTTCGACAATGTTCCATTCCGGATCCAGGTTCAATTGAATGCTGTCCACAGGAAAATGGTCTTTCAACCAATCGGATATTTCTTCATCTTCTTCGGGCGAATAGGAACACGTTGAATAAATAAGTATGCCCTCTTCTTTCAACGATGGAAAAATATCTGACACAATTTTTTGCTGGCGCTGACTGCACAGTTCGACCATGTTCTCGCTCCACTCGCCAATCGCGTCAGGATCTTTGCGAAACAGGCCGCTGCCGCTGCACGGTGCATCAACCACGATCACGTCGAAATAATTCTTGAGTCGCTGAAAATCCGCCGCTTCATTGTTTGTAACGACAACATTTGATGCGCCCCATTTCGTCATGTTTTCATACAGGATACTTACTCTCGACTTGATCACCTCATTTGAAACTACAAGGCCATTCATAAACCACGATGCGAGCAAGCTGCTTTTGCCCCCGGGCGCAGCACACAGATCGAGGACTTTCACGTTCGAACCAGCACCAGCGGTTCGTCTGAGCACTTCCCATAAAAACATACTGCTTGCTTCCTGCACATAGTAAGCGCCTGCATGTAACAGCGGGTCGAGTGTAAAGGATGGTCGCTCAGATAAATAAGATCCATGTTCACACCAGGGTACCTGCTCGCCAAGCTTGAAAGATGGATGATAATAATTTTTACCTGGCACTAAGTGCTGAAATTTTTCAGGGTTAAAACGTATCGAGGTTATTTGTTCTCCAGATTCGTGAACTGCTTCAAAGTTTTTTCTGTCGAATCCTTCAATGCCTTCGAGACCTTCTAACAATTTCTTTGGTAGTGTTTGTTGCAAAACGATCAGGATAAAAGTTCGATAAGTTTTTCAAGCTCGGCCGTCGTGTTGAACGCATGCAGTACGATGCGCAAACGTTCTTTTCCGGCCGGAACTGTCGGGTACAAGATAGGTCTAACGTCCAGCCCTTCGTGCTGCAGTTTTTCTGCCACTGTTTTTACGGCACCATTGCCAGGTATGATAACAACCTGTATCGGTGTTGATGAAACTAATTTTTCAAAACTCAATCTTGCCTGCTGAAAGCGTTCGATAAGCATTTTTAGTTTGCTTCGTTCGTTGTTTAAAGACGGAAATGTATGATAGCTTGCACTGATCGCAGCGACGGAATGTTCAGGCAGGGCTGTCGTGTAAACGAAGCTCCTCGCAAAATTTATTAGATAGTCTCTTAATTGAGTAGAACCCACGACCGCAGCACCGTGACAGCCACAGGCTTTTCCAAACGTGTGTATGCGGCAGAAAACTTCGCGATGAAGACCCGTGTTTTGGGTGAGCCCTTCTCCGTTTTCGCCGACTATTCCGGTTGCATGTGCTTCGTCAATAACGAGGTGGGCGTTATATTTTTTGCAAACCGAGACAAGCGCAGCTAGGGGGCAAAAATCTCCATCCATACTGAACACCGATTCGGTTACAACAAACCTGTTACCGGTAGCGGCTTTCATCTTCTTTTCCAATTCGTGAATATTATTATGCGGAAAGGAAAAACTTTGCGCGAACGACAAGCGTATTCCGTCGCGGATGGACGCGTGACAAAGCTGGTCGTAAAAAACGGTGTCATTTTTTTGAGGTATACAACTCAGTAGCCCAACGTTTGCGTCATAACCTGAATTGAATATGAGTGCCGCCTCCGCATCGTGAAACTGCGCTATTTGTTTTTCGGTTTTTTCCACCAGCGCATTATTCCCGGAAAGCAACCGCGAGCCAGTTGAGCCGGTTTTTAAACCAACTGCGATCTTATCATGCAATAAATTATTTTTTACGATCCCCAGGTAATCGTTCGAGGAAAAATCGACCTTCCCTTCCGGCAGCTTTAAAGTGCGGAGCGCGTTCTGCTGTTCACGTTGCAATAATTTGTTTCGTAAAAATGAATCGTCGTACATAAGCCTTCAAACACTTTTGATGCAAGAGTTCAAAACTAGTCGTTTGTCACATACATTATTTCGGGCAGTGTCTTTCTGCCCACCGGCCAGGCATCATATCTGATTTTTTTGCTACTTTTTGTATGAAACAAAAAGTAGAACGTATATCATTCAGATATTTGTTGCATCAGCGCAATATCATCCATATTAACGTCTCCGATCGAATATCTCAAAGGTGTCGGCCCCTTGCGCGGAGATCTTCTCAAAAAGGAACTCGGCATTTTTACATTCGCCGACCTGCTTCAGCATTACCCATTACGGCATATAGATCGCACGCACGTTGACAAAATAGGCAGCATCGGTGAAGGGACTGAATTCATCCAGGTCATTGGAAAAATAACAGAGATAGCAGCAGTGGGACAGCGGGGAGCAAAACGTTTGACTGCATGGCTTGAGGACGGCACGGGTGTCGTTGAACTCACCTGGTTCCAGGGCGTACAGTGGATACAAAAATCTTTGCAGGAAGGCGAAACGTATCTGGTCTACGGGAGGTCAGGTTTTTTTAACGGGAAGCTACAAATAACGCATCCTGAGTTTGAAGTTTTCAAACCGGGGTTGGAAACCGGAAAATCTTTTCTCGAGCCAGTTTATCCAACAACCGAAAAATTAAAAGCAAAGGGATTAAGCGCAAGACAAATTTCGAAACTTACCGCGGTCTTGCTCGCGCAGCTTTCAGAAAGAGATCTGCCTGAAAATATTCCTTCACCAATCAGAACTCAACTCAACCTTAAAGGCCGTTACGATTCGATCGTCGGCATTCATTTTCCGCCATCGCACGATGCCTATGTGGAAGCCCTGTACCGGCTCAAGTTCGAAGAACTATTCATGGCGCAGGTGCGACTTGGCATGATCCGCGGCCAACGACACCGGCGAAGTCACGGAATCGTATTCGAAAAAGTAGGATCGCTCTTTAATTCTTTTTATACCGATCACCTGCCATTTGAATTGACCAATGCGCAAAAACGGGTTATAAAAGAGATCCGTGGCGACACAGCAAAAGGTCATCAAATGAACCGGCTGTTGCAGGGCGACGTAGGCAGCGGTAAAACGATCGTGGCTTTGTTGATCATGCTATTGGCCGCAGACAATGGCTATCAAAGTTGCATGATGGCACCGACCGAAATACTCGCTCAACAGCATTTCGAAAGTTTACGATCGCTACTTAAGGGTTTACCCATTGAGATCCGTTTACTCACCGGTAGTACAAAAGCTGCGCAGCGAAAAAAAATTCTGGCCGAACTTACTGACGGGAGCGCAGGCATACTCGTGGGAACGCACGCCGTTATCGAAGCGGTAGTTCAGTTCAGGAAATTGGGATTGGCGATTGTCGATGAACAGCACCGGTTTGGTGTGGCACAACGGGCGCAGCTTTGGAAAAAATCGCCTGTTCCACCACACGTTTTGGTAATGACTGCAACACCAATTCCGCGAACGCTTGCGATGACAGCATATGGTGACCTCGATTACAGTATCATCGACGAGCTGCCGCCGGGCAGGCAACCGGTAACAACCGTTCATCGTTACGAGACAAAGAGGGCGGCCGTGATGGATTTTGTGAAGGAGGAGATCGCGCGCGGAAGGCAGGCCTTTTTTGTTTACCCGTTGATAGAGGAAAGTGAGAAGCTCAGCTATGAAAACCTGATGGCCGGATACGAACAGGTGAAAAGTTTTTTCCCGGAACATTTGTACAGCATCAGTATGGTGCATGGACGGATGCCCGCCGACCAAAAGGAAGCGAATATGCAACGGTTTAAAGACCGCGACACTCAAATCATGGTTGGTACTACTGTAATTGAAGTTGGTATTGATATTCCCAACGCTTCGATGATGGTGATCGAAAGCGCTGAAAAATTCGGACTTTCCCAATTACACCAGTTAAGAGGCAGGGTGGGAAGGGGAAATGATAAAAGTTATTGTATCTTGCTAAGCGCCCCCAAACTCAGCTTTGAGGCGAAAGAACGACTCCGGACAATGTGCACCACGATCGACGGATTTAAAATCGCCGAGAAAGACCTTGAACTTCGTGGCCCGGGCGACATTGAGGGAACAAAACAAAGTGGAATGTTAAACTTTAAGCTGGCAAGTATAGTCAATGACAAGGAGCTGTTGACCTTGGCCAAAGAACATGCTGAAAAAGTTTTAGCGGATGATGAGATATTGGCCAAACCGGTTAACGCACAATTGAAAGCATTTCTATTATCGCAAAAAGGAAAAACTGCGTGGAGTAAAATTTCCTGACAACAATTACAAACGGACGAACGTTTTTAACGTAACTTAAAAAAATTTTTGCTTGAAAAGCATATTTACCTGTCTCGCGCTTTTGATTGCAGGTGTTTCTTACGTTGCTAATGCTCAATATCTGCAGTTTGTGGAGAACAAAGGTCAATGGGACAAATCGGTAAAGTTTAAATCTGACTACAAAGGCGGCGCTTTATTCCTTCAATCATCCGGTTATAAAGTTTTGCTTCACAACCCTGACGAGCTTAGGAATGTTGCCGATTTTTTCGGCGGCCACCTCGACAGCACTGAAAGAAAGAAAATGCCGGCCGGGGCAAAAGGCGTTTTACTGCACTCACATCTTTACGAAATAAATTTTTTGGATGCTGCGGCGAATGCCGAGGTGGTTCCGGATAAGCCTCTTGCAATGCATACCAATTATTTCATCGGCTCAGACAGCAGCAAGTGGGCAACCGGTTGCCGCGTGTACAATGGGGTGACGTATAAGGATGTTTATAAGAATGTCGACGTGCGGTATTATTCGGATAATGGCAATTTGAAATATGACATAATCGTGAAGCCGGGTGCCGACATCAGCAAGATCGCGATGCAGTTCAACGGGCTAGACAAGCTGGAGGTAAACAAGTATGGCAATCTCACGATGAAAACTTCTGTAGGCGACGTTTACCAGGCGATACCGTCATGTTACCAGGTGATCAAAAATCTTAAGAGCAAAATAAAAGCGGCGTTCGATCTGAAAGGTAACGTCATTCATTTTAAGCTCGCTGATTACGATAAGACTGCCACGCTCATTATTGACCCGACAGAAATATTTTCAACGTATGTGGGAAGTACATCCGATGATTGGGGCTACACCGCAACTTATGATAACGCAGGAAATTTCTACGCCGGAGGGATTGCGTTCGACAATGGCTTTCCATACAGGCCCGTTGGTGGATATGATCAAACGTTCGGTGGCGGAGACGGAAGTGAAGGGTCAAGCCTGGCGTATGATATTTCGCTGATCAAATTTAATCCTACCGGAAACACTGCACTTTATGCCACTTATCTCGGCGGAAATGGCGATGAACAGCCCCACAGCTTAGTGGTTGATACGCGCGGCAATCTCATCATTTCGGGGCGAACAACCTCACCAAATTTCCCGGTCACGGTTGGCAACTTTGGAAAAGGTGGCTACTTCGACATTTTCCTTGCAAGGCTTAGCCCGGACGGCACAGCTCTGCTCGCATCTCGAAAATTTGGCGGTACAGGTTCCGATGGTGTAAATATTGCTCCGAAATATTCAAGTAATCCTCCGGAGGGCATTTCTTCTATCCGCAGAAATTATGGCGACGATGCCAGAAGCGAAGTGATCACTGATGACCGGGACAATATCTATCTAGCCAGTTGTACCCA
This sequence comes from Parafilimonas sp., assembly GCA_035631175.1. Taxonomy (GTDB): domain Bacteria; phylum Bacteroidota; class Bacteroidia; order Chitinophagales; family Chitinophagaceae; genus Parafilimonas. Next base: position 85 of record DASQJI010000357.1, on the reverse strand, counting down.
ATCCAGTGATTTCCCCCTGACACCGAACGCATTTAGAAACAGCCTTGGCGGTGGCCAGGATGGCGTGTTCATCAAAGCCAGTTCC
>DASQJI010000356.1:0-2492 GCA_035631175.1 Parafilimonas sp. | reverse complement strand
GCCATCCGCTTTTTCAACCTTATGCAGCCTGCCTTTATACCGGAAGGTCATTGGAGGATAATCAGGAATCGGTGCCATTACTTCAACTGCATGGGGCACTGGTAAAAGTTGTATAGGACGCGGCCTGTCGTTACGCCATGCAATAGCCGGTTTTTCCTTGAGGGAAGCAGCAAGTTTAATGGAGCGTTCAGGCAAATGGTGCTCATCAGGTAAATACCTGTGAATGATATTCCCGCCAAATTTATTTTCAAGCTGATCAAGTAATTCAGATACTTCTTTGCTTTCGAGGCTACTGTTCGGTGTCCAAAGTGTTTCCTGCAACGGTGTGCTGACTTCAACTTTTGAGGCTTCAAGTGTAAATAACTCGATACCGAATGCAGGTTCGATGGATGAAATTTGAAGTTCAAAAAGTTTGAAAATATGATCTGAATGATTTGATGGATGATTGGTGCTGATCGAGATCTGTTCTGTTTTTCCATCGATGCGATAACATTTGAATGAAGCAACACGCAAACCTTTTCCATCATGTTTAAGCCGATTGCATAAAGATTCCAATAAACGTTGCAAAGCAATTTCAATACCTGTAGCTGTTTGAATAGGCTCTAAACAAGGCAACCGTTCGTGGTATGGTTCAACCGGTATCAGCGGCTGAATGAATTCTTCTTCGTTACCCAATGCCTGGTCGAGGCGCAACAGTAACTGCTGCCCAAAACGACGACGAAGTGCAGAACGTTGCATGGTTATAAAACTGCAGACCTGGTACAGTCCAAGTTTTTGAAAACGTTCAAGCGTATCAATGTCTAATCTCAAAGCAGCCGGTGGCAATTGCATCAAAGCTTCGGACTGTTTGCCGGGTTTGATGATCGCTTTCTGTTTTGCATACCGGCAAACAGCCCATGCGGCGCCAATAGTATCTGCTATGGCAGCACGCACATGAAAGCCAAACGTTTTTAATCTTGAAAGAATGTTTCCCAAATACGATTCTTCACCACCCCATAAATGAGGACAGCCGGTTACGTCCAGTATCAATCCGTCAGGAAGATCAATTGCTGCGACAGGTGTATACCGGATACACCATGCGCAAACTTTTTTAAGCAGGCTCTCAGAAAGGCCCTGTTTATCGTCAAGTCTTGTTAAAGATGGAATAATAACTCTTGCATCCGCCACTACCATTCCCGGATATATTTCTTTTGATTTTGCTATTGCACTTACTTCTGTTATCCTCATGCGTCCATGGTCGGGGAGTGCCAGCACGAAAGGAATATTTTTTAATTCCGGTTTACGATGGATCATCCAATCCGTCTTTAAATGACGAAACCATATCGCTGCAAATCGCTTCTGCATTTTATCCTGTTTTTCGTCGTTGCTGTTCCTCTAGTAGAAAAACATTTTCTCTGATCTCATTGAAGTGGTTTGCTGACCATTCCAGTTTCCAGGCGCCTGGTTTTCCGTTTCGGATTTTAAGTAATTCGATATTCCAACGTGGAAAACCAACACCGGGAATTTCATCATCTGTGGAACTGGGAAGAGAGGTGATGCGCCACCTAGATACACAGGCCAAAGTATTGAGCAACCGCGGTTGATGACGAAGAATAAAACCTGTGACCTTGCTTTGCTCTGTAGCTAACTGGAATCTCCTTGATTGTGAAAAACTGATGTCGCGTAATTCACCCAACACCGTAGCAAATCTTTCACATTTAAGTGCGTCTTCCATCGCGGGCAGCACATCTTTTTCATGTTTCAAATCGATAAAAATAAATTGGTCGGGTTCCAGCTGAAACATTTTCAAAGCAGGCGGAAATAATGTCCTTGATGAACTTATCCACGCATACACGGCGCCTGGTGGCATGATGCGGCTAAGTAAAGCTGTTACAAAACCGTTGGTCGCCGCTACATCTTCCGGCGAAGCGCTTAATATTTCATGCATGCAACTGGTGGCAAGCGCCTGGTGTAGAAAAGACGGCAGGCGACTGCTTATATTGATGTTCATGGAAAGGCTTTTGAAGCCCTGCCATGGGAGAATAGCTTTTTGAAGCTGTTTGATAATATCATTTGTACAGCCACCCATCTATACTAAAGTATTTAGCAAAGTACAGCTAAAAAAATGTGCCAACAAAAATTTACCAGGGAAAAATTGTATTTATTTCACTACCTCAAGCAGGGAAGCGAAAGCCATAAAATTATTTCCCCATTTTGCAATTCCATCCTGTTCGAATTTAGGAGCAAATAATTCTATATAGCGGTTGTACTGCGATTTGCTTGCAGCAAAATATTGCGCAACATAAGTAGGTCCTTCTGCGTCATCCTGCTCATGTAATTTTAGAAGCTGAAAGTCTGTGAAGCAATGCGTTGCCATGATCGCCGGTATATATTCATTCGTCATCCATTCCATCCACGCCTCGTGGATAGGCCAGTTTATTTTACTTGTAACATTATAAATGAACATGTAAGAATCTAAATGTTTATCTCAAGAAATACCGGACAATGATCAC
>DASQJI010000355.1:0-1926 GCA_035631175.1 Parafilimonas sp. | reverse complement strand
AAAGGCTGCGTACAACAAAAGTATTTGCAAAAGCTGGGCGTTCAGAAGCCGTGGTTCGGCAGTTTCAGCTTTTTGTTCAGTTGTTCGGGCAGGGCAATCTACTTTCGACTATATGCGAATCATCAACTTTTATTTCTATTTTCATCATCGGTTAGCCAAGCTTGACGAAATTCTATTTCCCAGCCTTCGCAAATACCTGATCGTCGTTGCACGCCATACTAACAGACACCGCGTCTAATTTTAATAATTCTTATTTTGGCAGATTGACAAAGGAAAAGATACGGTTGCTATTTTTTGAACAACGCCTCATTTGAAGAATAAATAATGCAAGCCAAACACATTTAAAGTTGACAAGAACAGTCAAATATTCGATGGCAGTTTTTACCGCTGGATTTGTTATTTTTTTTATAATGCAAGGGCTAACATCTCATGACGAATCATTTGTAGTTTTAGATAGGAACTATATGAATCAATTAAACATTGATACTGCTATTAAACGTTATAGCGGACTGGTTCTAATATTATGTTGTTTGACCGCGACAGCATTAACCGGCTACTCGTTAACAAAAAAAGCTTCAAAAGCGCTATATTTTTTATTTGGATTACAAATAGCGACATCAATTTTTGTAATCTTTACTTTCTTTTTGGCTTTGACTTCATTTTTCTTTTAATAAAGATTCTATATCCGAATTCAAGCTTGCAGACAAGTGATCTCTTCCCTTAAAATCGCCAAACGTTAAAGTTGAGTAAAACGGGCAATTATTCATAACTTAAAAAAGTAAATAATTGCATGAAGAAGTCAAAATTCACGGAAGCGCAAATTGTGTTTGCGCTTCGGCAGGCGGAAAATGGAATTAAGGTTGACGAGGTTTGCAGGAAGTTGGGGATCAGTGAAACTACTTTTCACAACTGGAAGAAGAAGTATGCGGGTTTAGGGGTTGGTGAGCTTAAAAAGCTCAAAGAGCTTCAGGATGAAAACCAGCGTTTGAAACAAATTGTAGCTGATCTTAGTTTAGATAAATTAATGCTGCAGGATGTTTTAAAAAAAAATGTCTGACAACACCTCAATTGAAGCTACAGGCGCAGTTTCTCATCGATCAATATCAAGTATCTGAACGGAAAGCCTGTATGGCTGTAGAGCTTCGTCAAAACACTTTTCGATATGTGCTTCATAGTCGTGATGACAGACCAGTAAGAGCGCGAATAAAGGAGATTGCTGCAGTAAGGATCCGGTATGGTCAGGAGCGTGTTTTTAAGTTACTCAGGCGTGAAGGATGGCCGGATAACCACAAACGTGTACGGCGTATATACAGGGAAGAAGGTCTTAATCTGCGACTAAAAAGGCCGAGGAAGGCCAAAGCAGCGAAAAGCAGAATGACACGGCCTGAACCTTCTGGTGTTCATGAATGCTGGGCAATGGATTTTGTACATGACCAGCTTTTCGATGGAAGAAAAATCAGGGCATTAACTGTAGTTGATATCTTTAGTCGTTTTTGTCTTACTATTAACGTGCAGAAATCCTTTACGAGCACTAGTGTAGCTCAAATAATGGAGACATTAAAGATTCAATACGCTATTAAACCCAAGGCTATCCGGCTTGACAATGGCCCTGAATTTATCGGCAAAGAGCTCGACAACTGGGCATCTTTTAATAATGTAACTTTGGACTTCTCCAGGAAGGGAAAGCCAACAGACAATGCCTTTTGTGAATCATTTAATGGCACGTTCAGAGATGAATGTCTTAATACAACCTGGTTCTTATCAGTGGAAGACGCCGTGGAAAAGATAGAAGCCTGGAGAGTGGAATACAATACGTTCAGGCAACATAGTTCGATCAATGATTTAACACCGGACCACATGATGAAAAAGCATCAACAAAAGCCCTGAACTCAACTTTAGAATATAGCGTAAATTGGGAAGGCTTCA
>DASQJI010000354.1:0-5906 GCA_035631175.1 Parafilimonas sp. | reverse complement strand
TCTTGCCTTGCTTCCAAGATTCGGACCCACCACGCCTGCTTGTTCGAGCTGGTCCATCAGCCGTCCTGCGCGGTTATAACCCAACTTCATTCGACGCTGTATTAACGACGTGCTTCCCATCTGGTTTTGTACGATAAGTCTTGCAGCCTCTTCGAATAAAGGATCCCGGTCTGAAAGATCAAAATCCTTTCCCTCCATCTCTCTTTCGTCCACATATTCCGGCAATTGAAAAGCCTGGGGATATCCTTGTTGTTGCCCGACAAATTCGCACACTTCTTCAACCTCCGGCGTGTCAACAAAAGCGCACTGTAAACGCGTGATCTCACCATTATGACTTATCAGCATGTCGCCTTTGCCGATCAATTGTTCGGCGCCGCCCTGGTCGAGGATCGTACGGCTGTCGATCTTCGACGATACTTTAAAAGCGATACGCACCGGGAAATTTGCCTTAATAGTTCCCGTAATAATATTTACGGATGGCCGTTGTGTTGCAATTACGAGGTGAATCCCCACCGCACGCGCAAGCTGAGCAAGTCTGGCGATCGGCATCTCGATCTCCTTACCGGCAGTCATGATGAGATCCGCAAACTCGTCTATCACCAAAACAATGAACGGTAAAAATTCGTGACCCTTTTGTGGGTTCAGTTTGCGGCTTATAAACTTCTCATTGTATTCTTTTATGTTGCGGCAGCTTGCTTCTTTCAGCAGGTCATAACGAATATCCATGAGCGTGCACAACGCATTCAGGCTATGGATCACTTTTTTTGTGTCTGTAATGATGGGCTCGTCTTCGCCCGGCAGCTTTGCCAGGAAATGTTTTTCTATAACGCGGTATAAACTAAGCTCCACTTTTTTTGGGTCAACCAAAACGAGCTTTAGTTGAGATGGATGTTTTTTATATAGCAGCGATACCAGCAGTGTGTTTATGCCGACCGACTTTCCCTGTCCTGTGGCGCCCGCCATGAGAAGATGCGGCATCGTGGCGAGATCGACAATAAAATTTTCGTTGTCTATCTTTTTTCCAATTGCGATGGGCAGGGAAAAATTATTGATCTGAAATTTTTCTGAAGCCAACAGTGTCCGCATACTCACGACCGTCTTCCGCACATTCGGCACTTCAATGCCGACGGTTCCTTTGCCGGGGATAGGCGCAATAATGCGGATACCAAGCGCAGCGAGGCTCAAAGCGATGTCATCTTCCAAATTTTTTATCCGGCTGATGCGCACACCGGGCGCCGGCACTATTTCGTATAATGTAACTGTCGGACCAACAGTCGCGCTGATCCGCTGAATTTGAATATCGTAATTCTTGAGCGTTGAAATGATCTGGTTCTTGTTGTTCTCTAATTCGGCCGGATCATGCACGATCTTCTCGCTGCCGTGAGCTTCGAGCAGATCCAGCGAGGGATATTTATAATTGCTCAGATCAAGTGTGGGTTCGTAGTTTACCGTTTGAGGTTTGAGGTTTGAAGTTTGAGGTTTTGCCGGTGTTGCTGATTCATCACCTATTTGTTCGCTCGTATCTTTTATTTCGAGTTCCATGTCTACAGCCGGCTTCACCTTCTTTGGTTTGATGCCCTTCAAGTCATCCTCACTTAATTCCGGCACGTCATTCACTCCATGTTTTGTAAGCTCGTCAACCAACGGTTCATACACAGGTTCTTTCTGGCTGATGGTAAATATGTTCGCATCGTCAGGTTTTGCTTCGGGCATAATGACTACCACATTACCCTCATTTTTCAATTTGTTGTTGCTGACTAGCGTGTCGTCTTTAACGGATGCTTCAACAGCGGGCGACGCTTTTTCTCCCGGCTTATAAAAAACTTCCTCATATTCAGCATTGAAAAGTGGAGAAGAGACTGGTTCTTCTATAGCCGGCATTACTGCCTTCGATTTTCGTTTCGGCAATTTGAATTCCGGATCAAAACGCCAAATGATATAAGCCAGCACAGTCAGCGTAAGCAAGGCGCCGGTACCAATACTGCCTATCCATTTCACCAGCCAGTCGGTCATGAGTTTACCGGCATTACCTCCCCAATTAAATTCGCTGTTGCGAAATACGAATGCGAATGCAACGCTTAAGACGATCAATCCCGCGATGAGGTATCGCAGGTTGCGCGGCACATTGAATATTTTTTGTCCGAATAGAAGGTTAACGCCAAGTACAAAAAAGAAAGTGCAGAATAAGAACGACGCAACTCCAAAACCGTTGTTGATAAACGTGTACGAAATGTATGCACCTAAAACACCCAAAAGGTTTTCGACCTGTACATCGTGTGTCGCAAATATTTTTATTCCGAATTGGAAAACTTTATCCTGGTCTTCCTGCCAGGTAAAAAAATAGGAAAGAAATGCGATAAACAGAAAGGCGCTGAACAGCAGGCTTACAGCGCCCATGATCTTTGCCGTCCGCTCGTCTTTCACAACCTCCTGCACAGATACTTCTTCTTCGTTATCCGGGTTCAACTTTTCCGCACTCGGCGGTTTAGCAGTTTTTTTCTTTAAACGATTGGCCATATCATTCTCGCAGCAACAAATATAACGGAGTTGATGGAGAGAAAGTATGCAGGTTCTCCACGATTTGTTAGTGAGCGAGGTTAGCCGATCTCGAAAAATTTCTTCCTGCAGATGACGCATTGAGATTCCATGAAAATTTCATTAACTTTAATCATGCCCTTTCACCCTGCACCTGCCCTAAAACCATACCCGTTTGTGCGATTGGTTTTCGCTTTGATCAGCGGCATCGCTCTTAGCTGGTATCTTGATCCGTCGTTTAACTCAGTAATTTCCATCGGCATTGCCGTAGCTTGCCTTGTTGCGGCGTTTTCACTGATGCCGGAATCAAAAAGATTTGCGCTTCACTGGCTGCGTGGATGCTTGATCCTTCTGTTATTCGCATGGGCAGGCATGTTGTTGACATGGCGGCAAAACATCGAGAACAATTCTTCCTGGTTTGGACAGGTATACAAACCCGGGGATCCGTTGTTATTAACCATTGAAGAACCGCTGGACGAAAAACCAAAATCGTATAAAGCTGTTGCAACAGTCAATGCTGTTTATGCCAGCGAAAACAGCTGGAGCAACTCTGAAGGAAAAGTATTACTCTATTTTAAAAAAGACAGCGCGCCTCAAATTGATTATGGCTCACAAATAATTGTTCGCAAACCGTTACAAGAAATTCAAAACAGCGGCAACCCGGCGGCGCTTGACTACAAAAGATATTGTCTCTTCCAGGGAATAACACACCAGGCTTTTTTAAGCAGAGATGATTACACCGTCTTACCAAACAACAATGGAAATCTTTTCAGGCGGTTTTTGTTTTTAACCCGGAACGCCGCTTTACGAACGATACAAAAAAACATTCACTCGCAAAAAGAACTGGGCATTGCAGAAGCGTTATTGATCGGTTATCGTAACGATCTGGATAAAGACGTCGTGCAGGCTTACAGCGACACTGGCGTTGTGCATATCATTGCAATAAGCGGCTTGCATATCGGCGTGATCTACTCGTTACTCGTTGCGTTATTCAGCATAGTGAGATCATCGCGGTTTAAAAAATGGTTTCAACCAGTTCTTATTTTGCTTGTCATCTGGGGCTTTACGTTGCTGGCCGGCGCGGCACCCTCCATTTCAAGAGCCGCAGTGATGTTTACATGCGTTCTCTTCGGAAAACTGTTGGCCCGCCATGGAAACGTCTACAATACACTCGCAGCCTCGGCATTTATACTCCTGGCCTGGAACCCGTTTTATTTATGGGACGTCGGTTTCCAGCTTTCCTACGCGGCAGTGCTTAGCATCAGCCTTTTCTTTAATCCATTATATAAGCTGCTATACATTCGTAACAAGATGTTGCGAATGATGTGGCAGCTAACTGCCCTAACCACATCGGCACAGATACTTGCACTTCCGCTCGTTGTTTTTCATTTTCACCAGTTCCCCCTCTTGTTTTTGTTGAGCAATTTGGTCGCGGTGCCATTATCAAGTTTCATTCTTTTCGGCGAACTCTTGTTGTTCTGCTTTTCCTGGTTGCCTGCTGCCGCTTCGTTTATTGGCGATGTGCTCCAATTCATGATCGGATGGATGAATAGTTTCATTGAACATATTGACAGAATCCCGTTTTCTGTTGCCGATGGATTGCATGTACTCATATGGCAATTTTTCTTGCTTTACTTTTTCATTATCGGCTGCAGCACCTGGTTGTTTCGAAAAACAATTCCCGCTTTAATAGCTGCGATGGCATCGCTTATTACTTTCTTTATCCTCGTTGACGTCAACTCCACATACCATAAACAACAACAAAAACTCGTAATTTATAATGTGCCTCACCATTCAGCCATTGATTTCATTTCTGGCAGTGCCTGTTCTTTCGCTGGCGACTCAGTGGTTTTGGCCGACGCGTCTATCCGAAATTTCAACTTAAAGGCGGCGAACATAAGAGATCACGTGTACAACGCCTACTTCCCTAATACGTTGCCAAACGTCAACGATGTCATTCTTCAGTTTGGTCCTAAAAAAGTTGTTCTCCTCGATTGTCCGCTTTCAATTCCCGCAAAGGTTGAAAAAAAGATTCCCGTCGATGTGATAGTTATCTGCAGGAATGCCAATATCTCGATGACTGATCTTCAGGCGCTTTTCGACGTTGATCAAATAGTAGTTGACGGAAGTAATTCACAATGGAAAACCGCGCAATGGAAAAAAGACTGCGAGCAATTACATTTGCGCTTTCATTCCGTGGCAAGCGATGGCGCTTTCACGATGAAAATATGATTAACAATCCTCGCGATTTGTAATTTCTGCTTTAGAAATGAAAGACATTGCCCGTTGTCATTTCAAGCAAAGTGAGAAACATGCAACGGCGACGATCTGCAAAGCAAACATCGCATTATGCAAAAAAAGATCAAAAGCGCTCTCATTTCTGTTTTTTATAAGAATGGATTGGATGCCGTCGTAAAACAGTTGTCGGATCTCGGCATAAAAATTTATTCAACCGGGGGCACGCAAAACTTTATTGAACAGCTTGGGATCGAATGTGAAGCCGTTGAAAATCTCACATCCTATCCGTCGATATTGGGGGGAAGGGTGAAAACCTTGCACCCGTCTGTTTTTGGTGGAATCTTAGGGAGAAGAGATTTGCAACAGGACAGGACAGAGATGGAACAGTACAACATCCCTGAGATCGATCTTGTCATCGTTGACCTGTATCCGTTTGAGGAAGCTCTCAAACAGCAGCAACAAAAAGCTTCGTCATCTGGAGAAAATTTGAACGAATCAGCAATCATCGAAAAAATTGATATCGGAGGTCCGTCAATGATCCGCGCAGCCGCGAAAAATTTCAAAGATGTCCTCGTTGTTGCAGCAAAAGAAGATTATGCCCCCCTTGTTGATCTATTGCACCAACAAAATGGTGAGACGAACCTAGGCCAGCGAAAAGACTATGCAGCAAAGGCGTTTGAAGTAGTAATGAATTACGACATTGCCATCAGCAATTATTTTAACGAACAAATTTTTAATCCGTTCCATGGAAAACAATCGCTGCGATATGGAGAGAATCCTCATCAGCATGCAATCTTTTATGGCGATCTAAAAGAAGTATTCAACCAACTGCACGGCAAAGAGCTTTCTTATAATAACCTCGTTGATGTAGATGCGGCTATACAATTGATCAGCGAGTTCAACGGCTCCCCTTTCCACCCGTGGAGAGGAGCCGGGGGTGAGGTTTTCGCGATCATTAAGCACACAAACGTTTGCGGCGTTGCTGAAAGACCTTCAGTGAAGGAAAGCTGGGATGCTGCGCTCGCTGGTGATCCTGAGAGTGCGTTCGGAGGAGTGCTCGTGACAAACGGAACTGTGGATGCCGCGACTGCGACTGCGATCAACGAGATCTTTTTTGAAGTGCTGATCGCTCC
>DASQJI010000353.1:0-3119 GCA_035631175.1 Parafilimonas sp. | reverse complement strand
ATATTGATGTTCACAAGGTTCAAGGTAGGAAGCAACATGATGAACAAAACAAACAACGCGATAACAGTCGTAATGATGAGGCCGGCACTGCTCTTAATGTTCATGGTCATAAAACTTACGAGGTAACTGTCGGCCGAGCTTTTCAGAATGTCGAACTGTTTATCGTCGGTCGGGACTTTCGAAATAACATTTGCGTATTCCTGTTGTATCTTCGGAAGGTCGGTCTTTGAACGAGCGAGAATGATCGCTGCATAATTACCATTGATGTCTTTTTTCCTGTAATCCGTTTTTGAAATTGTATAAGGTGCAAAAAGATCGGCATAAGAATCGAGCATCGTAACAGCGACGCTTTTCACTACGCCGGCAACGCGATATTGTACATTATCAGCTTCAATATATTTTCCAACAACATTTGACTCATCGCCGAAATAATCTTTTTTCAGGTCTTCTGATATCACCGCAACATGTTCCCCGTTGTCGATCTGCTGCTGGGTGTAAGGTTTGCCCTCGATAAACTGGTATTGCAGAACGTCCCACCAACCCTCATTAGTGTACTTGATATTTATGACAAGCTTTTTATTGTTCACATAGGTGTTTACCGGTGTAAACAAAGAACCAATGGCAACTTTCTCCGGGGTTTTCAAAGTATTCACATAATGGTCGAGGAAGTAGTAACTCGCCGGTCCGTTTCGCGTGTACAAATACTTTGAATTTTGTTCCTGCACGAAATTGATATACAGCGAACGTTCCCTGTTCAATTCAGGATAATTTTCACCCACAAGCTTTTCTTCGAACGCCGCCGCGACAATTAAGATGGTCAACGTAAAGCTGATTCCAAACAGGCTGATAAAGGTGAAAAATTTCCTTCTCTTCAACACCGCGATCGCTATTTTAAAATAGTTTTTAAGCATAAATATTTTTTTTATTGCTTTGAGCTTCGAGCCGTTAGCTTTGAGCATTGCTCGCAGCTCGTAGCCAATAGCTCACAGCTTCTTATAAAACCTGCGTTCCATCAAACAACCTCACCAACCGGTGCGTTCTTTTCGCCATATGCTCATCGTGCGTCACCATGATGATCGTTGTTCCTTCTGACTCATTTAAATGCAACAGGATCTCCATGATTTCATTGCCCATGTTACTGTCGAGGTTTCCTGTAGGCTCATCGGCGAGAATGATCTCCGGTTGTCCAACGATCGCTCTTGCAATGGCAACGCGTTGTTTTTGACCACCCGACAATTGTGTTGGAAAATGTTTCATGCGATTGCTCAAACCAACTTTTCCCAACGCTTCTTCAGCGAGCTTTCTTCTTTCGAGCGAAGACATGTTGCGATACAACAATGGCAGCTCAACATTATCCACTACTTTCAGGTCATTGATCAAATGATAGCTTTGAAAAATGAAGCCGAGCTTTTTGTTTCTGAACGTGGCGAGCTGCTTGTCGGACAGCCCGCCGGTTTTTTGTTCATCAATATTTACCTCTCCTTTGGTGGGCGCATCGAGCAAACCCATTATGTTTAGCAACGTACTCTTACCGCAACCGGAAGGACCCATGATCGAAAGAAATTCTCCTTTCGCAATGTCGAGGCTGATGTTGTTTAATGCCAGCGTTTCAACCGTATCGGTTCGATAAACCTTTTCGATGTTTTTTAACCGGATCGCCTGGGCCGTGGTGTTATGATTTGCTTTGCGTGGTGGTTGTAAGTCTATCATGATCTTGTTTTTATTGATAAATGATCTTTTGATCTTTTTCGAAATCGTATAGCGAAAGATATCGCAGCTCATAATATGCGCCCCAGAAATCGCGCAGTGCTGAAATATAATCACGCTTTGCCTGGTCTTTTTCCTGGAAAGCAATGCTCAGATCAGTGATACTCAAATTGCCAAGCACATAACGTTGCTGTGCAATCTCGTATTTTTCGCTCGCGATGCTATCGGCTTGTGCGGTTATCACCAACTGGTCTTTCATCATGTCAAATAATGTGACCTGCGTCACGATCTCCTGCGTAAATGTTTGCTTGTCTTGCTCCACTGCATATTCGGTGAACTGAAGATTTGCCTGCGCAGTGTTTGTTCTCGATTTTGATCGTCCCCAGTCCATGATCGGAATATCAAATTCAAGTTGCATCAACTGCTGGTCCTGCGGCGCCTGGTAAACCTTTGAAATGGTTCCTGCACTTTTTGAATAACCAAGCCGTGCGGTTAAGGTTGCGTTCAAACCATTGTCGCCTTTTGCTTTTGCCACATCGCGTTTTGCTTCTGCAATCCGGCGAACAAATGCTATGGCATCGCTTCTGTTTTCGTAGGCTTCTTTTAAGACCTTATCAGTTTCAACACTCATATTGATCGTTGATCCCGGCAGGGCAAGTGCAATTTTATCAGTGCTTTGCAAACCGGTGAAGGTTCGCAAATTTAGCGTTGCAATTTCCATGTCGCGCTTTGCGATGCCGACTGCCTTTTCTGCTTTCAACTGTTCTAGTTGTAATTGCAGGATCTCGTTCTTGGATATTTTTCCGATCTCTAATTTTTCATTCGCGATGCGGAGGATGTTTTTTGTATTGTCGAGATTCGTTGCAGCGATCTTTAAGTTTACCTGGGCTAACAACAGGTCGAAGAAATATCCGTTCGCCGCTATTGCTATCTGCTCCATCGACTCAACGAAGGCTTGTTTGCTTTCATCATATTTCAGCGGTTCAATTTTTTTGTCCCATCTTAATTGGTTGAACTGAAAGAGCGGCTGGCTGTAACCAACGCCATATGGTACGCTGTTATATAAAACATTGTTGCGATCAAAATCGCTGAAGCGTTGTAATTGTGTTGTGCCAAACACAGTTCCTCCGGTCGCAGCAATGCTTTGACTGAACGACATATTCAATGCTGAATTATCGTTGTGAACTGATTGGAAAAGCACTGTGCCGTCTGGTTGCTGAACTTCGATAAATGATTTGCTGTAACCCGGCAATATTCCGTTCAGCGACAATTGTGGTTGGTAATTCGATTTGTATGTTCTCCATTCCCAGTATTTTGTCTCCTTCACTGTAGTTGCTTGTTTCGATGCAATTGATCTCTGCTTAGCCATTGAAACCACCTGCTGCAGGGTCAAACGAACAGTATCGTTCGAC
>DASQJI010000352.1:0-6371 GCA_035631175.1 Parafilimonas sp. | reverse complement strand
GTCCGACGCGCCCGCGAAGCTGGTGCAGATCGCTCAACCCAAACTGGTGCGCATTGTTTACAATGATGGTATTTACGTTTGGAATATCAACGCCACTTTCCACAATATTTGTCGAGACCAGCACATCGTATTTGCGATCGATAAAATCAAGAATTCTTGTTTCGAGTTCATGACCTTCCATTTGTCCGTGCGCGTACGTGATGCTTAGATCGGGGCAGAGATTTTGAATGAGAGCAGCCATCTCGGCCAGCCCAATGACGCGGTTGTGAATAAAGAAAACCTGTCCGCCACGTTCTGTTTCAAAATAGATCGCCTCGCGGATGGAATCTTCGTTGAATACTTCTACCTCTGTTTGAATAGGCTGCCGATTTGGTGGTGGTGTATTAATGATACTTAGATCCCTGGCGCCCATCAGAGAAAATTGCAACGTGCGTGGAATAGGCGTGGCAGTGAGCGTGAGGCAATCTACTGTCGCTTTTAATGTTTTCAACTTTTCTTTGTGGCCAACGCCAAATTTCTGCTCTTCGTCCACGATCATTAATCCAAGGTCTTTAAACTTCACATCCTTTGCGAGCAAGCCATGTGTGCCGATGATGATATCTATTTTCCCTTCTTCAACTTTCTTGAGCGTCTCCTTTTTTTCTTTTGAAGATTTGAAACGATTGATGTAGTCTATTGTAACCGGAAAATCCCTGAGCCGGTCTGTAAATGTTTTATAATGCTGAAATGCCAGGATCGTTGTAGGGACCAGGACAGCGGCCTGTTTTCCATCAACACACGTCTTAAATGCTGCACGGATTGCGATTTCGGTTTTACCAAATCCCACATCACCACAGACGAGACGGTCCATCGGCGAAGCGTTCTCCATATCTTTTTTCACGTCTGCAGTTGCCCTGCTTTGGTCGGGCGTATCTTCATAGATGAACGATGCTTCAAGTTCGGTTTGCATATAATTGTCCGGCGTGTGCGAAAAACCCGGTTGCGCCTTTCGTTGCGCATACAGCCTGATCAGGTCGAATGCGATCTCTTTAACCTTCGTCTTCGTCTTTTCCTTAAGCCGGTTCCATGCATCGCTGCCGAGCTTATTGATTTTCGGAACTGTGCCTTCTTTGCCTGTGTACTTCGATATCTTGTGCAGCGAATTAATGTTCACGTACAAGATGTCATTGTCCTTATAAATGATCCGCACAGCTTCCTGCAGTTTGCCGTTTACTTCGAGTTTTTGAAGGCCGCTGTACCGGCCGACGCCATGATCAATGTGCGTTACAAAATCTCCCGGCTGCAATTCTTTTAGCGTTCTTAGCGTAAGAGCCTTGTTCTTGTTGTATGCCTGCTTGATCCTGTATTTATGGTATCGCTGAAATATCTGGTGGTCGGTATAACACACCACCTTCAGGTCGTGATCAATAAAGCCTTCGTGAATCGAAGTTGCAATGGGCGTAAACTGGATCTCGGTATCGAGATCGGTGAAGATGGTGGTTAGCCGTTCCAATTGCCGCGCCTGGTCGGCAAAAATGTATAGGCTGTATCCTTTCGCCTCATGTGCTTTGAGATCTTTAATTAGGTAGTCGAACTGCCGGTTGAATGCAGGCTGTGGCTTTGTGTTCAACTCGATCTCAAAATTCGCAAAGTGTGGCTTGTACCCGAATTCGACAACGTGCCGACCGCTGAACTGTTCAAGAATGTCATCAGCGCTTACAAAATTCTGAGGACTTGCGTTTGTGAAAATAGTAACGTCATCGTCGCCGTTTTCATCTTTTGAAATATTTCCACTCAAATGTTCGAGGAAAGAGCCCAGGTATTCATGTTGCTCTTCAATACTTTTTTGAATAACATCCCAGTCCTTCAGCCAAACGACAGTGTGATCAGGCAAAAATTCCAGGAGCGAAATTGTCTCATCGCCGCTGAATTGCGTTTTTACATTCGGAATAATGCTCACACGCAACAGCTTTCTTTCGCTTAGCTGCGTGGCCGGATCGAAAATTCGTATGCTGTCCACGTCGTTTCCAAACAACTCGATCCTGTACGGCTTTTCGTTTCCGAACGAATAAATATCCAGGATGCCGCCGCGCAACGCAAACTGGCCCGGTTCATAAACGAAGTCTGTTCTTGAGAAACCGTAAGTAACGAACATTTCGATGATGTTGTCCACGTCGAGCGTATCGTTCACCTTTATGTTGATGAGATTGCCGTCTAAAGTTTGCGGGAGAATAACTTTTTCGAACAGGGCTTCCGGGTAAGTGACAATAATTCCTGGTTTTTTGTTTCCATCGGCCGTTGTGGATGAAGACATGTGGGTGAGAGCCTCTGTGCGCAACATCACATGGCTGCTGTTTAAATGCCGGAAATCTTTCCTGTTCTTAAACGATGAAGGAAAATAAAACAGGTTGAGTGCCTGGGTAAGATTCTCGAGCGTGTTATGAAAGTAAGCGGCTTCCTCAGCATCGTTAAGAATAACAAGGTGGGTTGACAGATTCCCGAGTTTGTCAGTTTGATATTTTTCAAACAACCCAGCCAATACAAACTGGGAGCTGCTTCCCTGCAAATTCTTTAAAAAGATCTTTTGGGTATCGGCAAAGCCCAGCCTGTCCGCCAATTGAAAAAGGCGGGGATGCGCTTTAAAACCAGCCAACAACTCACCCAGGTTCATAAACAACGCCGCAAAGTTAAGATGCAGATTTCAAAAAAACAGGAAGCATCCACTGATGAATGAATTGATGTTGTAACTTCCTCAAAAAATTTAGATGCCTGAGCCTTGGCGTACGGGAAAATTTACCAGGATTGAAGAATTGATACCGGGCACACGACGCTTTTGGATCCAAATACCGGAAGTGGAGAATTTTGATTTCAAACCGGGGCAGTTCGTTACGCTGGACCTGCCGATCCATGAGCAAAAGAACAAACGTTGGCGCAGCTATTCAATCGCGTCTCACCCGGACGGCACGAACATTATTGAGCTTGTGATCGTATTGCTTGAAGGAGGAGCGGGCACGCATTACCTGTTTACACACGCAAAAGAAGGTCTGGATGTGCTCGTGCGCGGGCCGCAGGGTGTATTTACGCTGCCTCCTATAATTGACAAAGACTTGTTTTTTATTTGTACGGGCACTGGTATTGCGCCGTTTAGATCGATGATACGTTATATACAGCTACACGAGATTGAGCATAAGAACATTTATCTCATCTTCGGATGCAGAAAATTGTGTGATACACTTTATGCTGATGAATTCAGGGAACTGGAAAAGGAAATTCCGGACCTGCATTATATACCAACCTTTTCAAGGGAGAACAAAGAAAATACCGACATCAGGCATGGTTATGTTCATGCTATTTATCAAAGCTTACTCGACACTGAGAAGCGCGATGCGCATTTTTATTTGTGCGGATGGAAAAATATGATTGATGACGCCAAAAAGAACATTTTGGCTATGGGCTACGATAAGAAGGCGATTCACCTGGAGCTTTACGGCTAGGACACCTTTACTTCTCTGGCCGAATTTCTTTGTGCGAATTCAAAATCCTCGTGAACACCATTTCCCTTCAATTCGCGTTTTGAATCGGCAATTTTCTTTTCGAGAGCAAGTATACGAGCGTGGTTAGCCAGCATTTCATCCTCGAGGCGAAGAATTCTCTTTCTTTGCTTGTAAATAACTGCAGATTTAAAAATAAAACCTAATGCAAATCCAGCGAGCGCAAGTCCAAAAGTAATTTCCCAGGAGTACGAACTTTCAAAAAACAGCATTTGAGTCATGACCGTGAGTTCAGATATGTATTGAGAATGGTTTCACAAATGAATACGGAATTTGAAAACCATGGGTTTACCGGATTCCATTTATTTTACCAAAGGGTGCAAAATTAACGTGCAGAGTTCAGAATGCCAACTGTTTTTGAAGTTTCGGCGCAATTTCGGCCATGTGAATTCTTTCCTGCTGCATTGTGTCCCGATAGCGTATGGTAACAGTCCCGTCTTCTTTAGTTTGGTGGTCGATTGTTGCGCAAAAAGGAGTTCCTATTGCATCCTGCCTTCTGTATCGCTTTCCGATCGTGTCCTTTTCTTCATAGAAGCACCGAAAAAAAGGTTTGCATTCATTAAACAATTTTCTTGCCAACTCCGGTAAACCGTCCTTTTTTACTAACGGAAGCACCGCAAGTTTTATTGGAGCGATTGTTTTCGGTATGCGCATCACAATGCGGCTATCGCTGCTGCCATCTTCCTTCTCTATCGCTTCCTCTTCGTAGCTTTCTGAGAGAATAAGCAACAACATACGGTCCAGGCCGATTGAAGTCTCGATCACATAGGGAACATAATGCTGGTTGATCTCATTATCGAAGTATGTGAGCTTCTTGCCGCTGAATGACTGGTGATTGCCGAGATCGAAATCCGTTCTTGAGTGTATCCCTTCAACCTCTTTAAAACCAATAGGAAATTCATATTCGATATCAAGCGCCGCGTCGGCGTAATGAGCGAGCTTAGCGTGATCATGAAACCGGAATTTTTCTTTCGGAACACCGAGGGCCAAATGCCATTTGAGCCTTTCTTCTTTCCAGTATTCGTACCACTCTTTTTGCGTGCCGGGCCGAATAAAGAACTGCATTTCCATTTGTTCGCATTCACGCATCCGGAAAATAAACTGGCGCGCCACGATCTCATTACGAAAAGCCTTCCCGGTTTGAGCAATACCGAAAGGGATCTTCATGCGCGAAGTCTTCTGCACATTCAAAAAGTTCACGAAAATTCCCTGTGCTGTTTCCGGCCGTAAATAAATCGTCTCAGCCTCGTCTGTTACTGAACCGAGGCGGGTTGAAAACATGAGGTTGAACTGCCGTATGTCAGTCCAATTGCTGGTGCTGCTAATTGAACACTTGATCTTGTTATCCTCGATCAACTTCTTCAGAGAATCGAAATCATCTTTGGCGAGGAATGCTTCCATTCGTTCCACCAGCGCATCGGCTTCCTTTTTTCCCTCCTCCCCTTTCTCTCTAAGTTCATCAGCAAACCCCTCGATCAAATGGTCAACGCGATAACGTTTTTTACTATCCTTGTTATCGATCATCGGGTCATTGAAACTATCTACATGCCCGCTTGCCTTCCACGTGGTCGGGTGCATGAAGATGGCCGCATCAATACCAACAATGTCCTCCCGCATTTGCGTCATGCTTTTCCACCAGTAATCACGAATATTTTTTTTCAGCTCGCTGCCGTATGGACCGTAGTCATATACAGCGCTCAAACCGTCATAAATTTCGCTGGAAGGAAAAACAAATCCATATTCTTTTGCATGCGAGATGATAGTCTGGAAGCGGTTGTCTTGCGTTAAACTCATGGCGCGCAAAGATAGTTGTTTGGGGTTTGACGTTTGAGGTTCGAGGTTGCAAAACTTATACGCGGAGAACGGCACCTCAAACTTCAAATATCAAACTTCAAATTTCAAACATTAATTTTCTTCGTTCATCTCCTGCTTACGGTACGCCATGATCAATACGGCGCCAAGATTTTTGTGTGGTGGGACGTAATCTTCGAAGTCAGGGTGTTTGGAGACGCTATTACCAATTGTTTTCCAGAGCTGGGGCCAGTTAAGATCTTTGCCTTCCCTCAACTGTTCAACGATAATATCTATCATTGGCCCATTAATAAGACCGCTGCCGGTTTGCCGGGAAGAAATAATTTGAGCAGTTGGACAGATGCTTAATACTTTATTCAGATGCTGGTATGCTCCGCAACTGCCGAGCAAAACCAGCTTTGCAGAATTATCGAGTTGCTCCAAAGTAGATGGCAGAAAATAGCTATGGCCACGATGAATAACCATAGAAGGATCAAGGTCATTACTTGTTAGGTAATCACAGAGCGCAGCCTGCGCATCGGCATCGAGATCCTTTTCTTCGTCGAGCGGTTTATTTGAATAGATCCTTACCGGAACACCTTTGAGCGATGAAACAACGACCCATTTATTGGCGTATGTTATTTTCCAGTTTGCCCCGCTGAAGTGATTCAAAAACGCGTTGAATACGTTCTTTCCATCTTTATCGCCATAAAAGAACTGCTGTATGATGATCCTGCCGCTATCATTTCTCATCGACTTATTTGGCATAAAATAAACCGGTGGTATCCCGAGAGTTGCAGCTACGTCGATGTGGTTCGAACTATCCATCGACAAAAAAAGCGTGTTCAGAATTTTATAAATGTCAACCGCTTTCTTATTCTCGGTCTTCCTGGCTTGTTGAAGATTATATGCAACCTGGTTGAGAATAAGGTCATGAATATTTTTATCGTTGATGCTCGCGTACGAGTCGGCGACGTCCACTGCGTCTTCAAGGCTGTTTGTTTTGTCGAGGTTATTTACAAACGCCTTCATTAGCAGTTCCGCGTTACC
>DASQJI010000351.1:0-8179 GCA_035631175.1 Parafilimonas sp. | reverse complement strand
GTATAGGCTGCACCAATGCTTTCGTTTAAACGGTGGCTTCCGGAGAGCGTGGTATCCGTTATCCAGTCGGTTCGGGTTAATGATGCAACCTGTATCCCATCTTCCAGGCCGGAAGTTGTTCCTTTTAGCCCTGCTTCGAGGTCCAGGTTTTTTGAGAGCTTTTTCGAGTAATCAGCCGCGACGATCCAAAAATGTAACGGCGTGAGTTTATTGCTTTCTACATTCTCTTTGAAAAGGAAATCGCCGACGTCGTCGTAATAATTATTGAGATAGGTACTTGGATTCTTATCCTTGTAATAAAGATAATCCCCATTGATCGTGAGCTTTTCATCCGGCCTGAAATCATGTTGCAGGTTCAAATTAGCGCCGTAATACAAGGTAGTATGCAGTTCGTTGTTGACAATGTCGATTACCGTGTCCGTTTGATGGTTGTTTGTGACGAAAGCATCATTCAACGATTCCATGGTCCACTTGCGATAGTTGGTTGAAAACAGCGCACCAACAATTGTTTTCTTGTTGATATGATAGTCAATTCCTGCCTGCCCGTTGGTTTGAATTTGTTTCGCATCGCGATTGTCTTCGGAATAATTTTCAAGCAGGTCGCTATCGTTTGTCGTCGCATGATAACTCGTCCGCAGTTGCTGGAGATTCGTGCGTGAAAAAGAAAAGTTACCAAAAATGTTGAGCTTCTCTTTTCTGTGATTGATGTTAAAGCTTCCGCTTTCACCGTCTCCTTTGCTGTACCCGGCCGTTAGCGTATACGAACCATTCGTTCCATACTGTGCGTTTGATTTGAGTACGATGTTAATAACGCCTGCTGTTCCATCCGCGTCAAAATTTGCGGGTGGCGTGGTAATTATCTCGATGCGGTCAACATTGCCCGACGGCATTCCTGACAGCATCTCTATTACCGAAGCCATATCCATGTAATTTCGCTTGCCGTTGATCATCACGATCACACCTTCTTTGCTATTGATCGATAGAATATTTTGGACCCTGTTCACTTGTACTGATGGTGAACGTTCGAGTACATCCAAAGCACTGATGCCGGTGTACGTAATGGCAGCCGCAACATTTATCACGAGACGATCTATTTTTTGCTCGTATAGGGGCTTTTTAGCGCTTACGACAACTTCCTGCAGTTCCTTTGTCGCCTGGAGTTTGATGTTTACTACTTGATGGTTTTCCATTTCAGCAACGATGAATTTCGGGGTGTACAACTGGTCGAGACCTGCATACGCCGCTGAAATAATATATTCTCCGGCGGCAATATTTTCAAAACTGTAGCCTCCGGTTTCATTCGTTAGCGTTCCTTTCACCAATGCTGAATCTTTTGGATTCAATAACAAGATACTGGCTCGCGCGAGGGGTTTGTCTTCTGCGTTGAATACTTTTCCCCAGATCTTTGACTGTGCCTGGCCTGTAAGCAAACCGGGTAAAAAAAGAAGGATGAGCGAAAGCTTTGTTCTCATAATTTTCATCGTCGCAGGTAAACGGTAATAGTAGTTAGTTTTAGTGGGAGCATAATTTATACGGATAACGAATATACTCTTAAGCTGATAACTGACGCAAATGATTGAGTAAACGGTGAGAGGAAGAAGAAATTACAAAAAATAGAAGCTGCGAGTTATGTCAAAACTATTTTTGATAGATGATTTTAGCAACCAGAATGAGCGAATGACGCAATACAAGAATTGAACATGCGGAAAGGAATGATGGGCCCGAGTAAGCCAGG
This sequence comes from Parafilimonas sp., assembly GCA_035631175.1. Taxonomy (GTDB): domain Bacteria; phylum Bacteroidota; class Bacteroidia; order Chitinophagales; family Chitinophagaceae; genus Parafilimonas. The sequence goes on along the minus strand of DASQJI010000351.1, from coordinate 6,444 downwards.
TCGCTCATATTTGCGCCTATTCAAAACCTATTTCCTTCAGCAGGCGCGCATACGTGGTCTTGTCGATACCTAAAAAAAATTCGCCTTCAACTTTGAGGTAGATCATGATGCCATACTTTTCATTGATCAATTTATTGAGAACGCTGAGGGCCTGCTGTTGTTGTCCCATGCTCAACTGGATGAGTGCAGCGGCGTAAAGATTATCGTTGTTTTTAGCGCCCGTTTCGAGCTCCGTAAGTAATTTATTGGCTTCCTGTGTTTTTCCTTCCTTAGCATACACGCATCCCAACAATCCAACTATAACGGGCCTCCTGTTTGAAAGGTCAATCGCCTTTTTTAATTCCGGTTCGGCTTTTTCATACTCTCCTAACTTAAAGTAATTGATCCCTTGCGTAAAATATGCTTCAGCATAATTAGAATCGAGTGTAAGCGTCTTATTGACCTGTGCGATCACTTTCTCATTCTCATTTCTGAAATGATAGATCCGGGCAAGCCCGTTGTTTACGCTGGTGGAAAGAGGATCTAACTGGTACGCTGTCTGCATTTGCTTCAACGCTTCATCGAGCCTTGCCTGCACCGCAAGAAACAAAGCGTACCATTCGTGTGCGGTTGAGTACCCTGGTTTCAATGCGATCGCTTTTTTAAATTCATCTTCCGCACCTTTCCAGTCCCAGTCAAACCTGAATTTTATATAGGCCAGCGCCGCATGAGCCTCGGCAAGCGAACCGTCTATCTGCAAAGCTTTCATCACGGCTTGTTTTGCCTTTATTTCCGCAGTATCACGAGAGATGTTTCCATAACCTGCAACACCAATGAGTGTATAACAGTAAGCGACGTTTGAATACGGCAGCGCAAACGTCGAATCTTCTTTGTTCGCACTCTCAAAATGTACAAGCGCGGCCTGAATGCTCTCCGGCGTTTTCTGGTTCAGGAAATATCTTCCGATCAGGTATTCCTGGTATGCGGCCATGTTTTCAGTGCCTGCTTTTTCGAGCTGCTCTTTTTCCGAAGAAACAAGGCGCACTTTTAATTCATTTGCTACCTTTTGTGCGATCTCACTTTGCGTCATAAAAATATCCTTCAGTTCCCTGTCATATTCGGTCGACCACACCGGCTCCTGGTTTGAAACATTGATCAATTGCACATTGATCCTTGCGCGGTCATTAACCTTTCTTACGCTGCCTTCGAGGATGCTCCCAACCATCAACTCTTTTCCAATTTGCGAAATGTCTTTATCCCCGGTTTTATATTTCATGACGGAAGTCCTCGCGATCACATTCAGCCCGCTAATTTTTGAGAGACTCGATATAAGTTCTTCGGTCATACCATCGGCAAAGTAGTCGTCCTTCGGGTCGTTGCTGATATTGGCAAGTGGTAAAACAGCAACTCTTTGTTTCGACTCAGCAGTCGGTTCCGAGCTTCGATCCTTAGCAAAAAAGAAAAGCGCAAGTGCTGCAACTAAAACCACGGCGGGCACCAGGTAAGGCAGAATTTTCTTCCGGGGCCACGACGTTTTTTTCAACTTTGTAGTCTTAAGCCAGGGAAGTTCTATGCAATAAATTTCCATCGGCATGGAAATATTTTTGAGCTTCCCGGGGCCGAGCTTTATCACCGGGTGATCGATCTTATTCCTGATCTGCCGGGCCACATCCTCAGAAATGCAAATTCCACCGGGAGTTGCCAAAGGCTCCATTCGCGCGGCGATGTTCACGCCATCTCCATGAACATTATCGCCGACGTAAACCACGTCGCCAATATGCAAACCGATGCGCAACAAGATCCGTCGTTCTTCCACTTCAGTTTTGTTACGTTCATGCAAAACAGTTTGAATTTCGACTGCACAATTTGTTGCCTCCACCGCACTGTTGAATTCGACAAAAAAGGAATCGCCGGCTGTATCGATTTCCCGACCTTCATGTCTTGTAAAAAGTGGTCGCAGGATCTTCCTGTGTTCATCAAGTAGGTCAAGGGCAAGCGCTTCGTTCTTTTGGGCTAACGCGCTGTAACCAACCATATCCGTAAACATGATCGCCGCTAGTTTCCTCATGACTCGAGGAAATTTAGAATAGTTTGCACATATTTCAGGAGGCCGGGCATAACAAACTAAAAATACGATTATTCTCGTTAGCCAGTTTTATAAATGATTTCTTTAATGCACGAATTGCGGTGTTGCGATTTTCAATTAATTTGATCTTTAAAAAAATTTCATGCGAACAATCTTTGGAAAAGTAATGATCGTACTGCTGCCCGTGATTTTGATTTTAAATTATCGCTGCGAAAGCCAGCCTGGCTCAAACTTAAGACAGGTCGTGATCATCCGCCATGCTGAAAAACCCGATAAGGGAGATAACCTTTCCTGCCAGGGCTTCAATCGCGCGCTCGCACTTCCGGCGGTGCTTTATGCAAAATATAAATTGCCTGATCACATTTTTGTGGCAGACATAAAGAGCGGCAAGTCCACGAACCAAGCGAGAATGTATCAGACCATAGTTCCGTTTGCTATAAAGTATAATCTGGATATCGACACGAGATATGCCGCAGAAGATGTAAAAGCCCTGGCCGAAGCAATTGAAAAAAGTTCGGGCTATGTATTGGTTGTATGGGAACACAATGGGATCGAAGATCTTGTTCAAAAGCTTGGTGTAGAAAATAAAGATCTGAAATGGAAGGACAGCGATTATGATTCTATTTGGATTGTTACATTCAAGGATGGAAAGGCTGTGCTGACTGTTGATAAAGAGAATATCAACCCGGGTACTGCATGTAAGTAAATAGTAACGTAATGCGCCATTGATTTTTCGGATGCCAGCTCATTTTTTCTAAGTGCGTCTTCGGGCCTTCGACTTGGTGGTTCAAAAATTGGCAAATCACGGAGACGCAAAGACACAAATTTTCACAAAGCACGGTGAAACCTCCGACCGGCGTCGTTTCAATTCTTAATCGGACAACACATTAAAGCTGGTAAATGTGTTATGGAAGTTTCCGGACGTGGAAATTCGCAGTTTAGTAGCAATTTCGAGGAGGCTAAAATCAGCACAGAAAAACAAAAAATGAAAAAAATATTTTGTTACCTGCTTGCGACAATTTTTTTGAACGGAATATTGTTTGCCCAAAACAACTCTCTTGAAATAGTGAATGCCGTCGAGCCGCAGCCTTTACTGGCGCAGGCCACGCGCCTTGCGGATGCGCTTGCTTTTCTGGGAAGTTCTTTATCGAAAGCTGATGCGCAGCGATTGAAAGAATTACAAAGCAAGCCACTCACCGAATCGACATCGGTGCTTATTCAAAACATTCTTGATCCATACTGCCTCGCGATGGTGAGTATTAATCCCGAGGCGCGTGTAAAGGTTGCACGTGGCCCGGCGAAGGGTAAACTGATGCAAGGAGGCTGGACAAGCTTTTTGATCAAAGTGAAAAATGAGGCAGGCGTTACTGCTCAACTTGACGCACAGAGTGCTAATGCCAAACCAGATTTATTCATCTCCACCTCGAATCCTCGTGCCGAACAAGAAAATGCGCTCACGCAAGGGCAGGTGGAGAACCGGTTCCTTGAAATTCAGATGTATCGTAGTCGTCCGCTGCTTCCGAATCTTTCCGGATTGAAATTGGAGTATGCAGTATTGCAGGTGTATAGCAAAGATGCGGGCACGCGTGAGGCAGAGATCGGGTTTAATATCGGGCAGGGTACACAGGACATTGGCTTTCGTAATACGATCAATATTTTATTCAACATTCAACATGCTGTAAAAGTTGTGCTGCATGTAAAAGACGATGATGGCTCACCTGCGATGGCGTCATTTACATTTACAGATGGTATTGAGCGTGTGCCCGACGAAAAAGGTACTGACTACCGGTTGACTTTGGCGCAAACAGAATTTCAGACATCTTCAAAAGAACTTACGGGCGTTTACCCTTTACCATCGCGGCGGGTTGCATCGTACGACGAATATCCTGACTTTTTCTTTCAACCGCAGATCTATCGTTCCGACGGCGAACATATCTTGCTTCCGCCCGGCACGTACAATGTTGCATACACGAGAGGGCCCGAGTATATCATCCAACGCAGGCAAATCGTTGTGCCGCCAAATGTTGATTCGATGCAATTGTATTTCCAGTTGAAAAGATGGATCAACATGTCAAAGTTCGGCTGGTACAGTGCAGATCATCATGTGCACGCGGCCGGGTGCAGCCACTATGAAAGTCCGGAGGAAGGTGTTCCACCGATCGATATGTGGCGCCAGATCGTAGGTGAAGATCTGAATGTCGCGGCTGTGCTCACATGGGGACCGAGCTGGTATCATCAAAAAAGTTTTTTTACCGGGCAGGTGAGTCCGCTATCTACAAAAGAAAATATTATGCGTTATGATGTGGAAGTATCGGGATTCCCTTCGTCGCACGCGGGGCATATTGTACTGCTTCGCTTAAAAGAGGATGACTACCCGGGCACAACGGAAATTGAACAGTGGCCGAGTTGGACATTGCCGGTTTTAAAATGGGCGAAATCACAGGGTGCCGTTACTGGCTACGCTCATTCGGGCTGGGGACTGGAGCCGATCGAACCGACAAATGATCTTCCTAATTACGTGATGCCCAAAATGGATAACATTGGCGCGAATGAATACATCGTTACCGTTACGCAGGATGCCGTTGATTTCTACAGTGCGGGCGACACGCCTGCACCATGGGAATTAAATATGTGGTATCATACTTTGAACTGCGGATTCAGAACAAGATTAAGTGGTGAGACCGATTTCCCATGCATATTTGATGAAAGAGTTGGTTTGGCAAGAAGTTATTTCAGGCCCGACAGCTTATTAAATTATGATGCGTACGTTGCCGCGATAAAGAAAGGGAATTGTTATGTATCTGATGGAGGCTCGCATATTATCGATTTCTCTGTGAACGGCGTACAACCGGGCATCCGTAACAGCGAGTTGGACGTTAGTGGTGTGCAAAATTTGAAAGTGACCGCAAAAATTGCAGCTTATCTTCCCGACCAACAAACCGAGGAAGGCGCAGCCATTGCAAAACGTGATTTCAGTGAACAACCATACTGGAATATTGAGAGAGCTCGCATCGGTACGTCAAGAAAGGTCCGCGTTGAACTGATCGTGAACGGTGAACCGGTTGACACTACAGAAATTGTTGCCGACGGCAACTGGAATGATGTAAATTTCAATTACCCATTAAGCACGTCAGGTTGGATAGCTTTACGTGTTTATCAAAGCTCCCATACAAATCCGGTGTTTGTGATTGACGACGGAAAGCCGATCCGCGTGTTGAAAAGTGTGCAATGGTGCAGGCAGGCAGTTGATCAGTGTTGGAAAATGAAACAGGGGAAAATTCGTCCTGAAGAACAAGCTGCAGCAAAGCAAGCGTATGATAAGGCCGATGCGATCTATGATCAGATGATCGGGGAAGCGAAGAACTGATGCGATGCTTGATCTAGGATCTCTGATGTGTGATCTCCTGATTTCTGATGTAAAGATTTGCTTGCGGTTCAATTATTTTCTTTCAAATGGAGCAAGATCAGTGTCAGTACAAGAAAATCAACGATTCGTTCTGCAGAAGCCAAGCCATTCCATGTTGTACTTTGCCACATGGCAAACCACTCGCCTCCTATAACTTCAAAACCTAAGAACCAGAGGATGATACCGATCGTAATTCCTGCTACCGCCCAGTTCTTTGATGCATGAAACCTGGCCGCATCTGCCTTTAAACTCGTGAACAAGATCCAACTTCCTTTAATACAACAAAAAGCCATCAAGAATTCCAGCAGGATAATCAGAATATACCCGGCATGAAATAAAACCGGGTCATGTATGCTGCGATAGTGCATATTACTATCGGGAAATATCGTATCCATTTTCATCACATGTTCAACGAACAGGTAATTCGTCCAATAATCAGTTGTGTTCCCAACGACGATTATAACCGCCATCAAAGCGATAGCAGCAACTGAAACAGTTTTGGCAATGCGAAAAAGCGTTGATGTTGCAAGCATGTCTTAGAAGTTTTGGTTTTCGAAAATCGGGAGACCCTGTCATCAAACTTAACCTCTTTCGTTTGCAATAAAAAATAATGAAAAGCAGTGCGGCTGTTTTTTAAACCGGATGTAAATCGGAATCCCTTATTTTACCAGCGTGGTTATTCAATCGCTTTTTGTGCAGGTTGCTAGAAACGCTCGCCGGCGTGGTGCTAGAAATGAAGGTTGTCTTCCAAAGTTTCTTTTGTTGATCGGGCAGATGAAGTTGCCATTGTAATAAGCGCTATTAGCGGAGAATCACTTGCATTGACCTTGCTTGAATAAAACATTCATAAATTTGATTAGCTGCAAGCGCAATGAAGTTTATGCAAGATGATAGATGATATACATTTCCCCGAAAACCTTACCGGCCGGCAACTTGATGAATATTTAAGCAGAGGATGGTTTCGCATGGGTCA
>DASQJI010000350.1:0-1998 GCA_035631175.1 Parafilimonas sp. | reverse complement strand
CGGATGCACAAGTACCGACGCTAATATTGCCAGAGGCAATCACAGTTACAAAGAACACCGGTAAACTCACGAGCAAGGGCATAGAATTCGAAATGGCTGCAATTCCGGTAAACGGTTTGCAGGCAGATTATAATTTTGGCTACACCAATGCGAGATACAAGTCTTTAAAAATTTCGCAAAATGGGGAAACAGTCGACCTGGAAGGCGCGAAGCAAATATTCACACCGGATGTTACTTCTTCTCTTGCGCTTCAGTACAGCTACATGTTGCAACAAAAGAACCGGCTTAAACTCGTCGTTCGCGGTGAGTGGTCTTACTTAGGCGCTCAATATTTTGACGTGACGAACACAATAAGACAATCTCCATATAATTTGTTGAACACACGGGTTGGCTTAAGTTCAAAACACGCGGACTTGTTTTTCTGGGGCAGAAACCTGGCGAACAAAGCCTATATAGCTTACGCCTATGACTTCGGCGGCGTGCACCTGGCAGACCCAAAAACATATGGAGTCACCTTGACATTGAGGTTATAGCTTTTTTTAACTCTTGTTAGATGAATGCAGTATAACGGTCTGACCCTTTGGAAAGGTCTGACCGATTTTAATATCCGGCACCTTAGATTATTCTTTTTACATTTAATGTCCCATTTTTCACTTAAAGCAAGATCAAAATGAAAAAGCTCATTTACATTTTTGTTGTTGCCGCAATCGCCGTAGCCTGCAATACAGCAACTACTCCAGGTGGCGGTACAGACGCTGAAGCTAATAAAGCAAAAGTTCAGTCCTTTTACGACCAGGTCATCAATGCACACAACGTAGACGCAATCGATTCTTTCTGCAGTGCCGATTTTGTTGATCATAATCCTGACCCGGGTCACTCCGGAAAGGGCATTGATGATCTGAGAGCCGGCTTCAAAGATTTCTTTTCCGGTTTTCCTGATGTTCACGTAGCAACCAATTTTATGGTGGCATCGGGTGACACGGTGGTTTCTCATGTAACGATGACCGGCACTAACTCAGGCGCGATGATGGGAATGCCTGCCACCAACAAAAAGGCCACTGTCGATGGGATTGATATTATCGTAATTAAAGACGGGAAAGCGGTTGAGCGCTGGGGGGAATTTGATAATGCGAAAATGATGCAGGACCTTGGTATGATGCCCCAGCCAGGTGCACCAAAGGACACAACGGCCAAATGATTTGACGAAGTTCATAACAGCATCCGAAAAAGGTTCTGCATCAAGCCGGAACCTTTTTTATTCGATAATATCTGATCAAAGCATTTATGAAAAAGTTTTTTAGCTAGCTTAGTACTTTATATTCAGAAACTTTTTTGGACCCTGAACAAAATTTCAACCGAGAAAGAAAAACTGCTTTACCCTCACAAACTAAACCGATGCTCGTCAAAACTTTTGGAAGCGCAGTCTACGGAGTAGAAGCCATCACCATCACCACAGAAGTTAATGTGAGTGCAGGGCAGCACTACACGATCGTTGGCTTGCCCGACAACGCCGTAAAGGAAAGTTTACAACGACTCGAGAGCGCGATCAAGACAAACGATTACTACATGCCGCGTATTAAGATCGTGGTGAATCTTGCGCCGGCAGATATTAAAAAGAGCGGATCTTCTTTTGATCTTCCGATTGCGATCGGTGTGCTCGGCGCGAGCGAACAGATCGAAGAGCCCGAACGGTTGAGCCAATACGTAATGATGGGCGAATTAAGTTTGGATGGAACGGTTCAGCCGATAAAGGGCGCATTACCGATTGCGATACAAGCCAGGAAAGAAGGATTCAAAGGACTTATTGTTCCTAAAGCAAATGCGCGTGAGGCGGGCATGGTGAACAACCTCGATGTCTACGGCGTCACGCATATGAATGAAGTGGTTGAATTTTTTAAAAATGAAAATTCGCTTAAGCCAGTCGTCGTAAATACGCGCGAAGAGTTTTTTGATTCACAGCAGCAGTTCGATGTCGATTTCAATGATGTGAAAGGACAG
>DASQJI010000349.1:0-16143 GCA_035631175.1 Parafilimonas sp. | reverse complement strand
TTATTTTAAAATGAACAGTAACAGGCTGTGTTGGATATCTTCCATACACATTTTGTTCAAACAGGTGATAAATGTATGGTCGCTGAACAGCGTACCAATCGGTCGTGTCTTTTACCCGTTTGCCATTTGACATTACCAGTGGATCTGGTAATACGTAAGGTGGCACTTTAGATTCATCAACATTTGTACCCGGCGGAAATTGTGCGGCAGCATCAATTGATCCCATCATAGATAGCAATATACAACAGGCCGGTAAAGAAAATAGCGTTCCGTGAGTCACAGTAATTCGTTTTTGAATGTAGTTCAAGGTCGGCATTTCGGGAATATGAAAAAAGCCTCTCGTTCATTTAACACCATCGATCTCGTCAAATAATTTACCACCGGCCGAACTCAAAAACACCAACGCTTCGAGGTTGTAATTTACAAAACAGGAGGATGGCCCTAAAGAAAGTTCACTTCTTTGTCATTCATGAACAACGGCAGCTGCATAATAATCCAATGTTGTCGTTGAGTAACCGTAATGCATCCTTGTTCCAATTTGTTATGCATAAGGGCGGGAATAGCTCATTAAATCGTATTGAACGCTACCATGAAAAACCAAAGGGTTTCACTTACCAGATGTGTAAAATGAAACCCTTTGGGTAACGAAAACAGTTAAACGCTAAATTGAATCAACCTATAGTTTGACGATCTTCTTAACTGTTTTGGTGCCGTCAACATTAATTTCAAGCATATAAATGCCCTGCGAAAGATCAGCAGCGTTGAAAGTTATTTTATTCAAGCCTTCAGAAATATTAATGCCGATTTGTTCTTTTAGCTTTTTTCCTACAGCATTATAGACACTTACGTCTGCCTTTCCGTCTCGTTTTGCATTCACAGAGATGATAATGTTCGAAGTAAACGGATTTGGACCAACGCTAATTCCACCGGCTGCGAGAGCGTTTGCAGTATTCATAGCGTCTCCTTCTTCAGTCGTTTGTGTATTAGCTGTTACAGCAACCGGAGTTTGACCGCGCTTTTCTTCTTCGCTCTTCGGCGCGTCAGGCCTGCCGGTTCTCCACCTGGTTGACGAGCAAGGCTCGAGGTATGCTACGAAATTTGAACCCGCATCAGCTTTAAAGCCCGGATATAAGATCACCCGGTCGCGGGCGGTGAAGTAAACAGTAGACGAGCTTGCCGTGATCTCCGTAGTGCAACCGGTAGACGAAGCTGTGAGTAACGAAATTGCCTGTTCGACAGTGCCCGAAGCCGGATATGTGCCACACACATTGAACGAGTATGCTGGTGACTGAGATTCTACGCCCACTGCATGCCATGCATCGCCGACTGCGATGATCTCTGGTGAGCATTGCCCATAAATATCCCATGCGGCTTGCAAACTGGCTTTTCTTGCATCAATATACTTTGACGAGGATGTAAGATAAACACTCAGTGCCCGGTATGCGATCTGCCTCGCCTCAAAGCGGGTAATGCCTGTAACATTGTAAGATTTTCCGAGGTCATTTACGCCGCTGCCTCCTTCCGCCAATAAATAAAACCAACGATTTTGTACACCGCTGTTTGTGTGCACACCACAGTTGTCATTGTCGCTGCTCGGAGTACATCCCGATGTTGTATACCAGTTTGTGCCCAGATAAGTATCAGGGTCACCATAACTGTTAGGATTAATGAAGCTACGGATAGCGCCACGATCAGCACCCACGAGGTAATCACAATTCCCTTCCGACCAACTTTCTACCATTTCACCAAATATGTCGCTGAATGATTCATTCAAAGCTCCTGATTCCTTGTTATAAACGAGCCCTGCTTCACTTTGGGTAACACCGTGCGTAAATTCATGGCCCATGATGTCATCGGTATTCCAGTCGTCTGTTGCTGAAGTGGTGGTGCCTGCTCCAAAAATTGCGCTGTTGCCTGTGCATCCCCAGCACGCGTTGTTTGCGGTGGGAGGATTGCCATAAACTGCATTGTTGTAGGCGATCAGATCACCCGCTGAATTGTCCCAGCTTGTGCGGCTATGTGTACCCAGGTAGTAGTCGTAGGTCTTCAATGCACCCCACTGCGCCTGTGTCGCAGATTGGTTAGTCCAGGAGTTGTCTCCATCCGTATAAAAGGTATTTGAGGCGCCGCCGCGATTGCAGTTGTAGACATAGATGTCGGTAGCCTGGCAATTGTTGTGCGACCGATAATTGCTTCCGGTAAACTCTGTACTAAAAGAAACGGAGCCATTGTAAGCGGAAGTGCCCGTCGCGCCGGAGCAGTTCATGGCGATATCGGCGAAATAAATGATCCTTCCTGTATTCGCATCAACGTACACATTCTTAGCCTTCACGTTGGCATCATCGGTATAGATCGTGAAGTGCCATGCAAGCTTGTAATCAGACGCCTTGTAAGTCTCATTAAAATTATCAGGGGCGTACATCAGCTCACCTTTTGGAAGATAGGTGGCCTTGTCATTTTTTTCCTGTCGTTTGAGTTCTTTTTCCATCGCCGGGTTTTGCCACAGGTATTTGGAGGCACCCATAAATCGAAGGGCTGCTTCTAAAGCCTGCTTCTCTGAGATTGTTGTCGTGTTTCCCGTCTTTAGTCCCGTGATCAAACGCCCATTTGCTGTGTTAACAAAACCATCGGGTTGCTGGTGGACGATATATTCGCCAAACAAAACCGGGTAACTCTTGTAGTATTGTTGATAGCGATAATGTGTGAATCCCACATCATCTTTGATTGTTTTGATGAGCATCATTTTGTCGTCGTTGGAAAGTTCAAAGGCGCCTTTTAGGTCATCAAAAACCGTAAGAGGATTCGCTTTGTAATTCTCCCAGAAATAAATCCATCCACGCGTACTTTGCGGCTTCGCAATTTTGTCGAATGCGGGACTGAGCCGTTCATTGTCCTGCGCCGCAACACTGCCTTCGATCAGTAGCAACGCTAACAGCAAGGCTACCGGTGGCCGAATGGATTGTGCGATATAATGAATAATCTTTTTCATGTAAATTGAATTTAGAAGATGAAAAAAAATTATTTCTTAAGCGCTTCTATTTCGCTTTTCAACTGCTTGTTTTCTTTGCCCAGTTGAATTACATAGAGCGTTAACTCTTCTATTTTTTCCATCATCGCTTTATTCATCTCGCCTACTTTCATTCCATCCTTTTGCACTTCTGCAGCAGGCGCCACGCCCGGCAGGTGTTTGTTGGTGGTTATGTATTGCTCAAGTTCTTCGAGTGATGTAAGTTTATATTCTTTGTCGAAAACATAATCCGCCCACCCCGATTCCACGCGCACTTCTTTTGCTTGTATAGTTCCGTTCACCGAGAGCTGGTACTGCGGATTTGTCGTTAAGATGCCCACGTGCCCATTTCCCTGGACGGTCATGATATCGCCGAACGCTGAATAATAAAAATTAAGTTTTGATGCGGCAGTGGCAGTCGCCGGAAGGCCGGCGATCGAAAAGTAACTGGTCGTCGCTGTGTTCTGAAAACTCAGCCGCGCATAATCATTTGCACTTTCATACAATAACAATTGAGGATTTGAAACCGAACTGTTGTGGTAGATCTCCATCCTGGCGACCGGCGAAACGGTGCCAATACCCACTCTGCCTGTGTTGTCGATCGTTAGCTTTGGCACCGCTTTAATAGTAAGATGCAGCTTACCTGATGTTGAGCTTCCGGTACCGAAATCAACATCTTCATTGTTTCCGGCGTAGGAACCTATGTATCCGCGGTAAACGCCGCCTTCCAACAGGCTCACATACATGGAGCTTGAACCACCATTGAACCGGGCTATCTGACCCGTGGCTGTTGAATTGACATCCAATTGAGCAGTTGGCGTTCTGGTGCCAATCCCTACTCTACCTGAGTCTGGAAAAATGTTTTGTGCGTTGGCTTGTTGCACACTGATTGCAGCGCTGACTGTGATCACAGCAGCAATAAAGGCTAAATTGGTTTTCATGATTGATCCATTTATGGTTTGAAATTTTGCCTACTCTTTGAGCGGATTTTCGGCTTACTCCGTTTTTTGATATTTGAGAAAATATGTAATGCATGCGGATGCTAACTGCACGTTATTTATTCACCGGGAACAGGGAACTTAGTAAACGAGGGATCGGAGTTCGTTTTCAGTAACAACCGGTTAGCGATTGCACTGCCAGAAGGGAACGAGATTCTTTAAGGACGAACAATCAATTGGATTATTTGACGATTAAGTAGTCGTGCCTGACCTAACTATGGAAACAAACGGTCTAAATTATTTTACAATCAGGCTTTTGATTGTCCTTTGCTTAAGTGGAGCTATTTTGCGGCAAGCTGTCAGCACTGGTATCAGGTATTCGTAACGTGTGGTGTTCGTATTCTTCAGCCACAAAATGCTGTGATAAAGATAAAAGATGAAGTACACAAAACCTTAAAAAAATAAAAATTTAATGCTGGCCATCGTACGTTGTGATGTCGGGCAACATCGGGGGTTTATCTCAAATCTTCACTGGTGATTGCTTGTCAACTACGAATGAAGAGGAGCATGGAAGAGGCTCCCCATTGCAGTTTATGCAATGCGTAATTTTCTTTTTTATGCAGCCTCATTTTATTTGATTGCCTTTGCGATTTTTTGGCCCTGCAGGTAGTGCTTGCGCGCGAAAGCGGTGAACTTAATGGTATCGGGTTCAAACAACATGATTATGTCAGAACCACCATACGCAAAAAACCCAAACTCATCTCCTTTTGCAAGTGTTGTTCCTTCATCTACCGTAATGGTAACGGAGGAGACAAATCCCATCCCGACTGGAACCACTGCAACAAAACCGATGTTCTTTGTTTTGATGATGATGTAACCGCGTGTTTGATTGAACTGGAACCCGATGTCATCTACTGCCTCTTTGCCGGTTAGTTTCTCTACCATGTTTACCCAGGTTCGGCCTGGAATATTTTTCACTTCAACCACCTTTCCACTGACCGGCATATGATACCGGTGATAATCATTCACGCTTAAGTAAAGGTGTGTGAACAGGCCTCCTTTAAATCGGCGCTGATAGCGGCTACCTGCGAGTAAATCGTTTATGTCGTATGTATCACCTTTTACTGTTATCGTTGCATCATCTTTCATCTCCCATTTTCCGAGGTAAACGCTGTCGGTAGGAGAAACAATAATATCATCGTCGCAACGATTGTCAACCGGCCTTTTGCCCGGCTTCACTTGTCGGGCCAGAAACAGGTTGTATGTCAACCAGCCACCTGGTGGCGCAAAGTATTCTTCGATCTTATTCTTTCGATCTTTCAAAAACGACTCAATTCCTTTTGCAGATTCTGTTGAATCCATGTAACGGCCCATTGACATAATGAATTCTCTTATCCACTCATTAAATACATCACTTGTTTTTAGGGTTTCATTCGGCGATTTATTCAAGATATGCCAAAACTTTTCTGTTGATGAATTGAATTCTTCATCGGTAGGAATACGTGTAAGTAATCCATTTAAGAAATTGTAAAACCGGGGAAGGGTTTCAATGCCTTTTTCATCTGCCTCCTTAATAGCCGCGGTTAGTGCCGATTTCAATTCCGGCTTCTTATTAACAAGGTGCTCTAGTTTTTCAACCGCTGGTTGTTTTCCTGCCATAGGTTTGTTTCTTTAGGTAAGCTGAAATAAGTGATCAGAAAATATTTATTTCATATAAGAACATCTAAAATCTGCGCCAAAAAACCAGGCGGCCCGCGAGTAAAAAAGATAAGGGCGTTTTGCCTTTGAAACTATTTAAACCGCATGTTCCGAATCGGCAATTCATTTTGCATTTTGTTGATAACCTGCCCCTTAATTGCCATCCCAATGTTCTGTTTTCTATTCTGATCTTCATTGGGCAGAGTACTGGCAAGGCAAAAAATTAATCGTTATTCCGGTTATTTCACGTAGCTTTACGCCATAATTGAGCTGTAAAAGCAAAACAAGACAATCTCATCTTTGCTATAATTAGTAAATATTAGCCTTCTCAAATTTCGTTTCTACTCCCTCATTTAAAATTTAATTATTACTAAATCTTTTTTATGAAGATGTATGTGTCCAATTTGAGTTTCCATACTACAGAAGAAATCCTTAAAGACTTATTTTCTAAGTACGGCGAAGTTGATTCCGTAAAAATTATTACCGACAGAGAAACTAACAGGCCGCGCGGTTTTGCGTTTGTAGAAATGAATTCTGAAGAGCAAGCGAATGAAGCGATGGCAGGGCTTAATAACAAAGAAATTGAGGGTCGTATGCTCTCTGTTTCTGTGGCCAGGGAAAGAGAAAACAGGAGTTATGGCGATAAACCATTTCAGCGCCGCAACAACCACAAGAACTTCTTCTAAATTAAAATCACCATAGTGGCCACCAGTAAGCCAGGCTTCTATATATTATTGCCAGGGAATCATCATTCTCATCCTTTTATATCTGCACGTACTCCCGGTGAAGGAAAGAGAGAATTAAGGTTGAACAACGATATTCGTCGCACACTTACAAATAAATACTGCTTACACATAGAAAACAATAAGCCTGCAAAAGAGGTTGCACAACTTGCACCGAAGAAAGAAGGCAGGCAGAATAATCGGCATGCACGACATGCCTATCATTAAAAATTAATTAGATATTTTGGATTTTAAAGATTTACAGTTGAGTGCGCCTTTAATAAAGGCCTTGCAACACGAGGGTTACACAGAACCCACACCGATACAACAAAAGGCAATACCCGTTATCTTACAGCAACAAGACCTTCTAGGTTGTGCGCAAACAGGTACCGGGAAAACAGCAGCGTTTGCGTTGCCGATATTACAACTTTTGGGCAGCAAAAAAGAAGGCAGTAGAGCTGGCAGGCAAATAAAAGCGCTTGTGCTTACGCCTACCCGTGAATTAGCGGTGCAAATAGAAGAAAGCTTTTCAGCATATGGCAGGTATGCAGGGTTAAAGCAGGCAGCGGTATTTGGAGGTGTGCCTCAGTACAGCCAGGTAAAAAAGCTAAGAGAAGGCCTGGATATTTTGATTGCCACTCCAGGCAGGTTATTAGACCTTGTTATGCAGGGTCATGTATCGCTCAGGCATATTGAAATATTTGTTTTAGATGAAGCAGACCGTATGCTTGACATGGGATTTATTACAGACGTGAAGAAAGTGATTTCAAAATTGCCGCAACAAAAACAAACTCTCTTTTTTTCTGCAACGATGCCTCCGGAGATCGCACATTTATCAAAAACAATATTGAACCATCCCGTTAGAATAGAAGTGACACCGGTAGCATCAACGGCAGAAAAAGTTGAACAGGCAATTTATTTTGTTGAAAGAGAAAACAAAAGAGCGCTGCTTTTACACCTGTTAACGGGAGACGAGATCACCAATGCTCTTATATTTACCGGGACAAAATTTGGTGCAGATAAACTTTGCTACGCTTTGCAGAAAGCAAATATAAAAGTGCAGTCAATTCATGGTGATAAATCGCAAGTGCAACGACAGAACGCGCTGGATGATTTTAAAAACAGAAAAATACAAGTGCTTGTAGCAACAGACATAGCGGCACGCGGAATAGACATTGATAATCTTTCTCACGTAATTAATTTCGAATTGCCAAACATTGCCGAAACATACGTTCATCGTATCGGGCGCACAGGAAGAGCAGGCCTGAGTGGTAAAGCAATTTCGTTTTGCGGGATGGAGGAAAAAGCTTTGTTGCGTGATATCCATAAACTCACCAATCAAAGCATTCCTGTGGTTAAAGATCATCCGTACGAAATGGAGGGTGCAGGGTTATCGTTGCCGGGAAAACCATCTCTTTCTTTTGCTGCAGTGGGTAACAGGCGCAGGCATAAGGTGTTTAATCAAAGATGATGATGGGTTGCGTATATGATCAATATAAAATTCTTATATGACAATTTACAATGATGCCGCTCTGAATGAACTAATACGCGCCGGCAAGGATGCAACCATTGAGTTGAGTATGATAAAGGCAAAGGCAAAAAATCTTCGTGTAAAAGAACTTCTTACCTATAGAAGAAGTCAATTAAACTTTATCAGGAAAAGACTTCGCGAATTAAACCTGACTGAAAAAGACTTTGATGACATACACAGCTATGTTATTGAAAAAAGTATTTCCTAGCACCACACAAAAACCGTTTTTACCGCTACATTTTCATTTCGGTACCATTTTGATCGAAGCAAAGCAACGTGCCTTTAGTAAGGCAGGCTTTCCCCAAAGATCAAGTTATCACTTTTCTGTTTTAAAATATCTTGACGAAGTATAAGTGAATAAGGCCGGCAAAAAGCAATAATGAAAAGATGGCTGCAGAGTACCGGTTTTGGTATTCTTTGGCCCGGCGCATTCTTTTAAGGGATGAACTGTACCTGTGCTCAAATTTGAAATAAAACCAGTTTAAAAATGTTTTGTTGCCTGTAATTCCAAAAAACAAAACTGTTTTTAGAAGGCTTAGAAAGCAAATTGTTGACAAAAGAATTATTTCAAACTGCTGCCCATTGCTAACCATATTTTATAAAGATAACCTTATTGTTGCGTCGTCATGAAATAAACTTGTAGATACCGCTATCAAACAAATTCATCAGAGATGTTTGATGACAAAGCATGCATAACATATCGGTTCATGGGACTCGAATGGAAGCTCATCTTATCAAAAACACTTTTTGGAAGCGCATTATAACGCAGAAAATTTATGTGGAAGTCGCGACAAGATTCTTTTTGAACTGTTTCTTAAGGTAAGCGTTAGGATCGTGTTCCATAGCGCCGGCAGGCAACCATTCCCACCACACTCCTAAAGATTGCCTGATAATGTTCGTGTAAAAATCAGGAAGCCTTGAAGATGTTCCTTCAAAATAATCCCTGAAGTTTGTATCCTCAATAAGATTTTTCTTTACCTGGTGATAAAATTTCAAGCGTCCATATCCTTCAGAGGAAACGGCTCTCATAAAATTCATCCACCGCGAAGTAAAACTTGGCGTGGCTTTAAAACGCCGGTATAATGATCTTTTCGAAAAAGAATAAGCAGTAACGTCAATCACTTTCTCATAAAAATCTACCCATTCATAATTCCTGGGCTTTATATTCATCGCGAGATGGTTATTTAAAAAATAAAACGGGAAAGGCAAAACCCTGCCTGTTTTCTGGTACTCCAGGTTTTGAGGTGCTGCTTCACCGAACGCGCTTAACAAAGAATAACCCGGAAAGGCAGCGGGAGACCGATCAACAAACTTCTTCGTCAATTCAAATGGTTCCGGACCTTCGTCGGTATCCATTCCTAAAACAAAATTAGTTTGCACGTAAGGTATGTACTTAAACATCATATTCACGTGTTCCGATATCCTGTTTAATTTTTCTTCACCTGCCATGTGCGAAGTGCGCGATTTATTACCCAGCTCATACCATGATTCTATCCCTGGTAACATTGCTCCAAAACCGTTTTGTTGCATTTCTTTTAAATGCTGTTCAGTCAGAATTGATAAACTGCTTTCGGCAATAAAACGGAAGCTTTTAGGAGGAGCAGCAGATGCAATCGCATGCATATTTTCTTCAAATCTTATCCCGAAATTGGGATCATGCCATACGACGATCGGGCTTTTATATTTTGTAAGCAAAAAGCGAAGATCTTTTTGCATGGTGTCAAAATCAAGCGGCTGATAAGGTACAACCGAATCTATACAGAAAGAACAAGTATAAGGGCAACCCATGCTTCCGATCATCGGAACCATTTTCAGGAACGGTGCTTTTTTTAAAGTGGGTTCAATAAACTCCCAGCGTTCTATAACGCCCGGCAATTCCAATGGTTGTTTTCGGGCGGACAAACATACACCTTCCTGTTTTTGTGGCGTGCAATTTTCGAGCACTTCAACAATGGTTGATTTATGAGTGAAGCCAAGAACATAATCGAAATATTTCTTTGCATCATCCGGGTAGCATCTTGCATGAGGGCCGCCCAGCACTGTTACCGCCCCGATGCTTCTGAAATAATTACTCAACGCATAAGCTAATAAGGCAGCCTGTGTAAAGGCACAAATAAAAACTACATCGACATTTTTTGGTAACTCTTTTGACAGGTCTTCATGTCCTGTATAACAGATCATGTTTACATCATGCCCTTCCTGTTTGCACCAGGTGGCTACAACTGTAGGCATTATGCTTGCCAGGTTGGCGTGCATAATTTTCGACCATAATGTATTAGTGGGACCTTTGCTTACAAGGTCTATCACCCCAATTTTTAATTTTCCCATTATTTAGAGGTAAGTCATCCAAATTCGTAACAAATGCAGGGGCGCATTCATCCCGAACATGGAGTTATATGAAGATATCAATTTTTAGTAATAAAACCGTTCTTTAAGAAGGGATCTGTTTTTTTAGAACTGATACTACACCCCTCAAGATGTGACCGTCGCGTCTAGGTTGCTGAAAAAAAAACGAGCCGTGACCAAATTTTAGCGCTGGTCGCTGACAAGCGAGCTGTAGAGGCATGACGTGTGTTTGAATGCAGGATTAGAATATATGAGTGTGCATTTTCATGGCAGGGGACGAGGACGAAGGAAAACGGTCATTGCATCTCTTGATAACTCTTTGCAGAAGAAAATCGGCAATCAAAAAATTAAACACGCACATGCGGCAGTGCAAGCCGGGTTTTCACGTTAGTTCGAAAGCTGTTTTTATGATCTTCAATTGGTCTATATCGAAGTCATGAAAATACTGCATGCCATTGCGCCCTGTATATTCGCAGGTCGCTTTACCATTTTCAATGCTGATCACGCGAAAAGGTTTTTCATCATTCATCCACGCAATCGTTTTATGTTTTACGAGGTCTCCGAGCTGCACCGATTCCATAAAAGAAGTTTATTTGTGTAAGTTAGTTTTTAAGCGACAGCTCGTTTTGTTAATTAAACCGTGTTGCCACCGTTATTCCAAACAGTGCGCTTTTACTTTAAGCAATAAAATACAGAAGTAAGCACCGTAGCCAATATCAAAAATGTACCCATCGATTAGGCCGGGTTACGTCTTCATTGGCATGGCTGTTAGAAAAGCGAAGCCAGTCTGCTTATCACTTACTGCTGTGGCCGCGGGGTAACATTTTATCCTTCGTATTAACAAACAATTACTCATCGAAATCTTAATTTCGGAATTAATGGTGTACCTTCCGCTCTCACGTTTGAGTTATTACAATACGTATTGATCGGATCTCTGCAACAGTAACACTGCACACAGCCTTTCTTTTTTTACATTGTCCTTCCTCAAATAATTTTTAATTAATCAATCAAGAAAAATGAACATTTATGTTTCGAATCTGGGTTTCCACGTTGGAGACGAAGATTTAAAGGGCTTTTTTGCAACCTATGGTGCAGTATCTTCAGCAAAAGTAATCATGGACAGGGAAACAAATAGAAGCAAAGGCTTTGGTTTTGTTGAAATGCCAGATGAATCCGAAGGAAATACGGCAATAAACAAGTTAAACGGGTTTGTTGTTGAAGGCAGATCTTTGGTTGTTAACATCGCGAAGCCAAAAGAAAGACCGGCTTTCAAAAGAGCCGATAATTTCTGGAAATAATTTCGATAAACTGGAAATAATTTTGATAAAAGAGAGCTAACCACTCTCTTTTCTTCATTACAGCCTAAACCACCTGTAACGTCAGATCCTCTTCTGGATCTTTGTTTTCTTCCTCAGCTTCAGCACCCACATTTTCCAACACGGTATCGGTCATTTTTATTTCAAGCTGGTATTTGGTTGTCAACGCAAAAGTGTAATTGTGCTTTAGTAACAATTCGCGCGTTACTTCGTCACTTAATAATGCCTGCGTAAACGATTGAACAATTTCACGTCCCGCAATAATCATAGCCGGCTTTCCATTAATGAACTCGACAACGAATTTGTGTCCATACTTTCTCTTAGCATCCCTTTCAAAATCGCTGCGGTTGAGATTGAGCACTTGCGTTTCCCTCACAGATTTTTTCATCAAAATTCTAATGACCTGCGAATACTTTTTCCATGCACCAAGAAATTGGTTTGTTTTAAAGTTGATCTCAAACATAAAGTTGATCTTTTTTAGTTATTTGTATAGACGTCAGACCGGTTCTTGCTTTAGCGACACTACTTAACGGCGGTCCCTGGTAATATTTATCGCCTTGTTTCCACGGTGTCCTTTATATAATTTTCATAGGCGCGCAGGTAAACGGGCTTTAAGCGACACCAGTCGAATAGCGATTCTATGTGTCGGGTAATAAAATTCCCGGCAAGTAGAGAACTTACAAGCTCAGGATTCACTCGTATCCATTCACTTTTAATACAATGGCTCTTGAAGTAAGAAATAATTATTTCAGCCTTGAAATACCTGGGTGTATTTTCCGTCTTTTGGATAAGAGAAGATAATTCTCCTTTCATTTCAGGAAATCTTTCAGGATTAAAGATTTCTTCGCTGTTGTACTTGAGCATAAATGTATGTGCCTTAGTTGGTGTGCCCTATTGCGTGGCAATCGCATGTAATATAATCTTTAATCAGGCGACTATATGTTAATCTTTCAGGTTTCAGTTTAATATTACTCTCTAAAAAAGTGAAATCTTGCTATAAAGCAGTACATTACACAACAAGGATCAAATGTGCAAAATGATCTATAGCAGGTTGCTTTAGCTGTAAAATAAATAAGCATTAAACCGCGGTAGGAAAATTTTAAGCAACCCATGTATAGTAAATTTTTTAAACATTCTGATCTTGACGAGCTGGAACAAAGGCTGGACGATTTCTTACAAGAGC
Organism: Parafilimonas sp.; assembly: GCA_035631175.1. Taxonomy (GTDB): domain Bacteria; phylum Bacteroidota; class Bacteroidia; order Chitinophagales; family Chitinophagaceae; genus Parafilimonas. The sequence goes on along the minus strand of DASQJI010000349.1, from coordinate 3,402 downwards.
TTGAAGAAGTTACAGGGCGAATCACCAACCTTGAAATATTTCAGGGTGATGAAGAAATTATTGTACTCGTAATTTACATCTCCTGGAAGAAAATATAATCAGGCAGTTTTACCGTTTGATTTAAACGGAAATCATTGGTATTATTGCACCAGTTCTAATAAGGGTTCAAGAAGTAATTAAACTAAACATTTTTATTTACATGGGAATAGATAAGATTGTACATTTTGTTCACTTTGAAACACTACTTAGTGGTGACGATTTTCTTACCAGGTGGGAACACTACAAGAGATCGGCAAACATTGATGAGAACGTTATCTTGCAGGAATCAAAAAAAGGTAACGTGTTTTCATACCTTGCGCAGCATCGCTGCAATTCGTACGAGTTCAAATTTACGTTCACCAAGGGCGCCAAGCTTACTCGTGCAAAACAGGCAGAAATAAAAACAAAACAGTTGGGCGGCTACTCGATTATACAGTTGGAAAATCCGGGTAATGCAAAAAGAGACGACTATAAATTATTTATTTTCATTGATAACGCTTTGCCTGATCTTGCAGTTTATAAAGACCTCCACCCTTCCGGCAAATTAAACATCTATAAAGCTTATTTTGAAAACTGTTCCTATTCGTACATACTTGAGTATTTTATGAAGTCCAAAGACATACCTGCATTCCAGGAAAATTTACATAAATTCAATGCAAGTGCGCCGGCTGTTTATAAAGAATTAGTACAACAATATAGTTAGGTTCAATTATCATCTCTGAACGGCTTTCCTCCCGAAAGCCGTCCATGCGCAGACCGTTTTGCTCAGCAACGTTTTTACCATTGCTATTTATTCATTCGCGCATCCACCTGGTCTTAAAACCTTCCAACAGCCACAAATACTGCAAACAGCATAATAATTACATTCTTCGAAATATCGTGTGTCTCATGGTGGCGCAAATGTTCTGCGATTGCAAGTATCATAATTACGGCTAATGACGCCGCCGCAATCGGAGTGAGAAGACGTAACAGGCCTGTGAGCTGGGGAAGAATGAGCCCTAAACCTATCAGCAATTCCGAAACTCCCACAAACCTGATAAAGCTGTTCGCATTTCGTGTTGTCCATGACAGCTTGTTAAGCTTCTGGACGGGCATAAAAGTTTTCATCATTCCGAGAATGAACATCATTGCTCCTAACATTCCCTGTACTATCCAAAGTGCTGTGTTCATCACAAAAATTATTGATTCAGAAAAAAAGGAAAAGACAGTTAATATCTTTCCCTTTTTGATTATTGGCTATGCAACCGTTTCGGCTAATGCATTTTCTTTTTTTGCAGCGAAAGCCTCATTGATCAATCTTGACGCCTGTTTCAATTTTTCTGTTCTTATTCTATAATCTTCTTTCACTGCGTTGATTCGCTTCTGCAAACGTGCTTTTCTTTTATCGGCCGCATGTGTCATCTGCAGTTCGATTTTGTCGAGCTTGACATTCAGCTCATCGTCAATTTCATTGAGCTTGTGCTGGATCTGTTGGTCGGTCATTTGTGCTTTTTCTTTCGCATTCGAAAGGCCCTTGTTGATCTTTGCTTTGTCGGCATCAAAGCCTTCTTTCATTTCTTCTTTCCACTCATTGTACTCTGCCACGATTGCTTCAGACTCACGCCTTAACTGATCATCTTCTACCTCGTAACGAAGACGGCGGAATACTATGCCGTCCAGTTCTTCAAGCCTCGTGTCTGCGGGCACCGTCCATGTTTCGTCAATATCGGCAATAACGGCAGATTTCCCTTTTGTGAGTTTACCTGCCACTTCATCAACAAACTGAGTATTTATACTGTCATTGCTTGCATCAAAAGTAAGTCCCGCAATAGCGCCCGCACCTGCGCCAATCGCTAACCCTACAGGACCGCCAAGCAGACCAAACAAGCTGCCAATAAACAAGCCCGTCGCTGTACCAACAGGACCCTCGTCCGCAGTTTGTTGAACCTTTAATTTACCGTTTGCATCAACGGTTACAACAGCGTTTGCATACAAGGTGATGTCGCCATTGTTGTGTAAGTCCTTTAAGGCACTTACTCCTTCGAAAGCTTTTGTTTCGCTGTCGAAAACGGCTACTAACATTTTTTCCATTTTATTTTGTTTTTATTGTGAATAATTAGTTTCCTATTCAAGATTTAATTGCGCCCGCAAAACCGCTTCGGGCAATAATTACTTTTTCTTTTCCTTTTTCATTGATTTCAATTCTCCCGCCTTAATTAACCTTGGTGATCGACAACGGTTTCGCCACTTCAAAGAACGATACCAAGACTTTTTTGAAGATCGTTTTCGAAGTGTGGTATGCGCGCTTTGAAACTCTTCAACTGGAATGCGAGCACTATACTAAAAATGCCGCTTACAATGAAGGCATAACCTGAACATGCTACGATACCAATCGCACCGACTGCCGGATAATACAAAGTGAGAAAACCCAGGGCAAGCAATACAACCCCACCTGTTAAAAGCCACCCCCAGCCTTTGATACCAATAGAACTTAACTCGATTGATGCGCCGATAAGATAAATAGCTCTAAACAGGAGATAAAAGCCAACGATAAAAGGAAGCGTAGCCATGGTGATAGCCGGGTAGATCATTAAATAAGTACCGAGAGCAAAATCTAAAATGCCTGATACTAAAGTCCAGCCCCAATTTTTTAGGTAGCGCCTTTCTGAAATCGAAAAAACAATTTGGCTGAAACCTGTGCTTGCCATAATAATGCTGAAGAGCACACTTAAGGTTATATAGCTTTCGGCAGGTTTTGCAAAAATCGCTGCACCCGCAACAAGGCTCGCGATACCCATGATTAAAAACCACCACCAGTTTTTAATCCCGTTTTTGATTGTGTTCACAACAGTTGACATAATTTCTAATTTTAAAATGAATGAATAATAAGAGTATTTTTTGTTTTAATAACAGCACAAAGCTACGCCTGCGCGATGCCGGTGTCCAATGCGCGCAATCAAGAAAAGTCTTGATTTCAATCAACGCATTGCTTACTTGTGAATGGAAATTCTCTTGCGGATACGGCTAAGTGTTTCAGGTGTAAGACCCATGTATGAAGCGATCATGTGCTGAGGTACATGATGAATGATGTCAGGGTAATAAGTTATCAGGTTTTGATACCGCTCTTCTAAACCAAGGCTAATAGACGACGTTATTCTTCTTTCGAGTTGTATGTATGCCTTAGATGTTTCCCACAATATGAACTCCTGGTATTTTGAAGAAAGCTTTCGCAATTCATCACTCGCAGATCTTGTGATAAGAACGAGTTCTGAATCTTCAATTGCATCAATATTATACGTGGAAGTTTCCTGTGTCAGAAAGCTGTACAGATCGGTGATGAAGAATCCATCCAGCGCAAATGCCACTATATGCTCTGAGCCGTCC
>DASQJI010000348.1:0-1896 GCA_035631175.1 Parafilimonas sp. | reverse complement strand
TGCATCATCTGTGCTATCTGTGAGAAAAAAATTGAAAGACAGATAACTGACCTATTTTTCCACAAACAACTTCGCGCTCAATTTATCATCACCGATCGCGCAGACCACGGTGTAAATTCCTCCATTCAAGTTCTGCAAACTGATGTTTTGTTGTAACACATTTGGCTGCAGTTTCCCTGAAAATTTCAACTCCCCATTATTGCTGTATACATTGATCACTCCTCCGTGTTTATTTTCGCTCAGCCGAATCGTCGCGTAGTCCCTTGCCGGATTCGGCGAAATGGAAAGGATCGCGTTTTTATTTTCAGCGATCGTAGTATTGGTTGCCGGTAACAATGCCGACAAGTCAATTTTGAAAGCACTTCGGCCATACGTGGCAGCATACAATTGTCTTGAATTAGCTGCGAAGTTTAGAGTGGAAACAACCGTGTGTGGCATTCTCTTTCCAAGCCTCACCCAGTTCGTGCCAGCGTTGGTGCTGTAGTAAACCCCAATATCAGTCCCAAGATATAACGTGTTTGCATTTAGCGGGTCGATCTCGAGATCGTTGACAGGAATTTGCGGAAGATCATTTGAGATCCTCGTCCACGTTGTGCCTGCATTCGTCGTTTTATAAATGTGCGCATCTTTAAAGCCGTACCGGTAGCCGCTGAAACCGACGTATGCAATTTCAGGGTTTGTCAAGTCGGTTTTGATAAATGTGGTCCAAAACACCGGAAGGCCTGCTGTGATCCTCGTCCAGTTCGCGCCGCCGTTCTTCGTTACATACACCTGCCCATCGTCACTGCCAGTATAGATGTAATTGTTGTTCGATGGCGAAATAGCGATCGTTGTGATAGTCCCAAAGTTGCCCGTTCCGCTTCCTTTAGTGAGATCACCGCTGATCGCATTCCAAATAGTCTGTGACGGATTGTATTTGTATAACTTGTTCGTGCCAAAATACCTCACGTTCGGATTAACGGGATCAAGCCGGATCGGGCAACGCCAATTAAACCGGTCGTTGAAGGAAATGCCGTTCGTCGTGATATTTAAACTCCCATACTGCGTGGAATAAGTTTCATTCTTATTCACGGGGTTGACTCTTACTTCCACCCCATCACCTCCGCCAAACGGAGCCCACCCGTTTAACGTTTGCGTTGATGTATGTGCAAAACTGTTGTCCTGCATCGCAACGCTCAGGAAAGTTTCATCCGCTTTATACAGATCCATGTCATAGATCTGCGAGTTTGGAAGACTGCGAAAAGTGATACCCGATAATGCGTTCGTCGAAGTATACACGCCGCCGTCATTCCCGATCACTACTTTTTGCGTATTGACCGGGTGAACAAAAACTGCGTGATGATCAACATGCGAGCCTGCCGCAACTTGCTGCCAACTGGTACCGCCATTCGTCGTACGATATAAGTTAAAGTCGCTGTAGTATACTGTGTTTGAATCGGTGGGATGGCATTTCAAGCCACCAAACCACCAGGTGTATGCAGTGCCACCAGAGACTCCATTTGAAATTGCCGTAAATGTTGAGCCATTGTATTTGTAGATGTTGTCGAAAGTGCCGTTCTTGTTGGCAACACTTACGTACGCAATATTCGGATTCGAAGGCGGGATCTCGACAGTAAGCTTTCCGCGGTTCGCATCATCTGCAAGTAATTTAGTCCAATGGGCGCCTCCGTCGATTGATTGATACAGGTTAGAAGTGACACCTCCATAAACTCTCACGCCGGGCCTCGAAATTCTTTCCCAGGTTGTAGCAAGCAACATCTTTGCATTGACGGAACTTACTGCAACATCATTTACTGATGTTGAATCCGAAATATATAAGATCTTCGTCCACGTCGTGCCGCCGTCGATCGATTTATACAAACCTTTGTTCTTGCTCTTCTGATAAATGTTTCCAAC
>DASQJI010000347.1:0-3178 GCA_035631175.1 Parafilimonas sp. | reverse complement strand
TACGTTCTTCAAATGTTCCGCGCGCTCAATGGAAGGTTTTTTCGGAGGATGAAGCGGAAAGCCATAAAAAATTATGCCCTTAACTTTCGTGTCTGGCAGCGTCGATAAATATTGCGAGCTCATGCGTCCACCGAATGATTTGCCAGAAGCAAAAAGCGGCAATGACGGAAACGTTTCGCTAGCATGCGCAAGAGCTACCTCAATTGTTTTGTGCGCAACCGGCGGAAAATCGGGCCGTCCTTTCTTGTTTTCAGTAAATGGAAAATTAAATCGTAAAGTAGTGATCCCGCGTTCTGCCAATGATGTCGCAAGTGAGATCATAAACGATTGGTTCATGCCGGCGCCCGCGCCATGGGCAAGCGTCATGACAGCAACAGACTTGTCCGGAGTGATGTATTCGGCAGAGACATTACCAATAGAGTCGGAAACCTGGAGCGTGAAAGATTGCGTTTGCATGCGTTTCCAATTTTCGTTTCAATTTACTGCATTGTTATGAATGGGCGCCATCATGCTACGAAGAGCGATCGTTCATCCTGGAAACGTTTAGTTGACTTATCCACATCTTTTGTGTCAACCTATTTCCGGACTATACAATCGTCCATCCTGAAAACGTCATTCCCGCGAAGGCGGGAATCTCATAATTGCAAGGGTCGCGATAATGCAGGTACTAATTATCTTTTGTCTAATAGGTAACGTCCAAAATCGAAAAGATTCATTCTCGCGCTTTCGATAATGAGATGGCCGGTCGAGCCGGGCATGACGTTCGATTAGCTTGCGCATTACCTTGCCTGTGACCGTGTAAGCATTATCTTGATCCAGTGGACGTCATTCCCGAAGGCGCGAACCTGCTCTTTCCATCGGCCCGTGTAGCCGTTGATTCAGCAAGAAATAAACACAACCTTTTTGGCATCATGCCCAATCTTCCGGCCTAACTGACGCGGCCATTGTCCATCTAATAATACAGCCTTTTAAGTACTAATTTGCGATACCATTCCCATGCAACAACTCCAGGATAATGTTGAGAATATCCATCCAACGCGGAAGAAACCGATTTTCCCGGTGCAGGAACCTCTGCGCGCCTATCTAAAAAAATATGCAAGAGAAGTAAAACTGCCTGCCGATTATAGCGATCTCATGCAATTCCGGTATGCCGTTCCCCTGTTCGATAAAACAGGAAAAGACACCAATTGGGAAATTGTAAAGTACGACATGCGTGAATGGGAATATTTGCGTGAAAGTCTCGTGAAGATGTACGCGATTTTAAAAACCGAAGGCGATCTAAGTTTTATCAATCACCTGGACGTTGCGCGCATTGACTTCTGCAGTTTTGGGAACAGTCAACCGTTTCGAATCAGGATCGTAAACAAGTTCAATGATAATTACGATCACTATTACATCAAGCCCGCAGATGCCAGCCGCGTTTATGGTTTGGAACTCGAACACTTGCTATCGCCAAACCGGATCATTTTTTATACCCACTTTAATACACTGATCGAGGAACACATACCCGGCATACCGGGCGATGATTTTATTAAACGCTACCGCGACAATCCCGATACAAATATTATTCGCCTGTCGAAAGAGTTCGTCAAATTCAATGAACGGTGCTTCGTTCGGCTGCTCGGCGATATGCGCAGTTACAATTTTGTGGTAAGTATCACCCCCGACATTGAAGATGTTCAGTACCGCATCAGGGCGATCGATTTTGACCAGCAGAGCTACGAAGGAAGAAAAAATTTATACCTGCCGCAGTTTTTTAAAGAGAACAAAGTGTATGTGGATATGGCATTGAAGAACCTCGACAAAAAAAGCATTGCACAATACCAGGCAGAAGAAAGAACGATGATGGCCGTGCGCGTGGTGGGCAGCCGCTACCGTATGAAAGAATTACTGGACATTATGTACTACGACGACATCTCAAAACCTGAAAAAATAACGCAGTTGAAAGAAGAGCTTGCGGCATATTTCAACCAGCCGCTTTTTTTGCGCTGCCACAACATGGGCCAAATATTGAAAGCACAATTAAAACAAACACTCAACAAAAGTCTTTCAATGATACGCAAGCCGGGAGGAACATTCGATGATTGATGATATTTAGTACAATCGAAATATTGGTAACCATTAAAAGTATCGCAATAAATAATTTTTTCAGGGTAAGATTGTAAAGAGAGTGCCATTAATTTTATAATTTTAAAAGATGAAAACACTAATGCTAAATATCCCTGACCAGGTTGAGCTAAAGGAAAGCGAAGCGAAAATGATCCTTGCTTCTCAACTTTATGAACAGGGCAAATTGTCTTTGGGCCAGGCGGCTGAACTTGCCGGATTGTCTAAACGTTCATTCATGGAATTATTGGGTGATTATGGCGTTTCGGTTTTCAATTATCCGGCCAGCGATCTTGAAAAAGATGTAAAAAATGCGGAAAATTATCATCTCTGATACCAGTTGCCTTATTACTCTTGATAAAATCAATCAACTTGAAACTTTAAGAAGTCTTTTTAGAACTATTACTGTTTCAACAATTATTGCAGAAGAATATGGAAAATCATTACCTGCTTTTGTTGAAATTTTGGATCCTTCACAAAAAGTATTCAGCAAACACTTCAACTAAATGTCGATGCAGGCGAAGCAACCGCCATTGCATTAGCCCTGGAGTATAAAGATTCTCTCATAATCATCGATGACTTTAAAACTCGTAAAATTGCGGAAGGATTAGGACTAAACATCACAGGTACATTAGGTGTTTTGATAGAAGCAAAAAGAAAAGGGCTAATAACAAATTTAAAAGCTGTTTTGGAAGGATGGGTTAAAACCAATTTTCGGATAACAGATGAATTAATTCAGCAAGCACTCGAAATGAGCGAGGAATAATCGCTATATCGCTATTCTTATTCTCTGGTTGACTTCCGATCTCAATTCCATTTTTCATGCCTCAAGTTCGACAGTTGGCCGCGATCATGTTCACCGATATCGTCGGTTACACTGCATTAATGAGGGATGACGAACGGAAAGCTTTCCACTTCCGTGACACGAACCGGCAACTTCACAAACAGGTGCTGGAAGAATTTAACGGCAGGTTCATTAAGGAGTTGGGCGATGGCATATTGTCGAGCTTTCAAAGCGTGTCGGATGCGGTGCATGCGGCGATCAAGATCCAGGAAGGCGCAGAAGGTTTTC
>DASQJI010000346.1:0-3668 GCA_035631175.1 Parafilimonas sp. | reverse complement strand
CAGAAGAAAATCACATCGTCAATATCGTCGTCTATTATTTTTTGGGCCAACTCGGTTGCGTCGTTTGCCATTCCGGTAATCGAATTGTCTCCAAAATGTTCTGCTACCAATTTCCTCGTTGCATTGCCGATGCAATAGATCTTCCAGTCGGGCCCGAATTCATTGAGATGCGAGGCAACGGCGTCCACCGCATTCATGCTTGTAAAAACAATAGTTGCTGTTTCGGTTAAGGCAATTTCAATTTCATTATATGTATCCAGGTCGTCGATCGGTTCGGTTGCGATAAATGAAAACACTTCTATGTTTATGTTTTGCTTCGCCGCCTCGTTGATCAACTCGTCGTCGATCGGCCTCGTCGATAATATCGTAATTTTATTTTGCGTCAGTTTTGAATTTATCAAGGATCGGTTGTCCACCTTTTTGCAGGATGTCTCTGGCTGCTTGTTGCCCGAGTTCCCCGGCCATGCTTTTTGGCACCGACAGCACCGTTTCAACTTTTTCCTTTCCGTCCGGCGACAATATATTTCCCCTGAATAAGATGTTGTTTCCTTTCATTTCAGCAATACCAGCGATCGGCGTTGAACATCCTCCCATCAATTCCTTCAAAAAGTCCCTTTCGATCTTTGTACATAAAGCCGTGTGCTCGTCGTTGAATGACTGGCAACTGTCGAATGAAAACGGATCGTCATGCCTGCACGCCACCATGATAGCACCCTGCGCGGGCGCTGGCAACATCCAATCCAATTCAACGGAATTTTCCGGCCTGAGATCGATTCGTTCGAGTCCTGCAGCGGCGAAGATCGCGCCGTTCCAATTGCTTTCTTTCAATTTGCGTAAACGGGTATTCACATTGCCGCGCAGGTTCTCAATCCTGTGATTCGGATAACGATTTAGCCATTGAGCCATGCGACGGGTCGAGCTGGTCGCGATGATGAAATCATGAGTGATGAGTGATGAGTGATGAGCGCCGTTAGCGGGCAACCATTCACCATTCACAACGCCCAATTCTTGAAGAGAACTTTTGTCGTTGTAAACAAAGATGTCTTTATGGGAACCTCTTTTCAGAACTGCGGCTTGCCGAACTCCATTCGCCAACTGAACAGGCACATCTTTCATCGAGTGAACAGCAATGTCAATCCTGTTATTAAGTAAAGCCGCATCAAGTGTCCTGGTGAATACGCCCTGGACACCGAGCGCATATAAAGGCGTTATCGTATCAACATCGCCTTCACTTTTTATATAAACGAGTTCTGAATCAACACCTGCTTGCTTCAGCAGGTTCTGCACACAGGTAGCCTGCCATACGGCCAACTGGCTGTCTCTTGTACCGATGCGTAAAATTTTTGACATGAATTAACCCGTGCGCATAAATTCATTGATCGCGGTAATATAGTGGCAACCTTTCAGGTTGGTGGTTTTCATTCTGCCCGCAGTTTCATTTAATACCTGCTGAATTTTTATGTCCAGTGTTTCTAGGGAATATGAAGGGTCTGTGTGGATGATCGAATACGAATGAATTTGGCGAAGCTTTACCTTAAGATCTTTTAGAACGGGCACATGGCGGCGTAATTCATACCATTCAAAAAATTCCTGCATAACTTCTGCGATGATCGCCCTTGCTTTTGGAATTTCCGCCTGTCTTTTCGCGAGCGTTTCGTCTTTCAACTTTGACAATTCGTCCACATTCACCACTTGAATATTTTCAAAACAACGCGCAGACTCTTCAACGTTGCACGGAAGCGAAAGGTCGATGATAATCTTCGTGCCGGCGTCTTTCACATGAGACGCCATAATTACCGGTTCGCCGGCGTTTGTTGCAACCAGGATGATATCGGCTGCTTTTATTTCAGTATCCAGCTGATCAATGGAGGCGGATCTCAGGTTCAATTCAGCAGCAAGGCCGAAAGCTTTTTCCTCCGACCGGTTGATCAGTGTAATGTTGTTCGTATGAAGATAATCAACAAGATTCTTGCAGGTATTACTTCCGATCTTTCCAACCCCCAGCAACAATATTTTTTTGTCGCGAATATTTTTTACATGATTTTTTATGTACTGAACTGCAGCGAATGATACAGATACGGTACCACCACTTAGTTGGGTATTGGTCTTAATTAATTTTGATGCCTGCAAAACGGAGTTGACCAACCGCTCGAGGTTCGCGCCTATTTTTCCGTTTTGTTTCGCAAATTTGACCGCTGTTTTTAACTGACCCACGATCTCATAATCGCCTAATATCTGCGAATCAAGTCCTGCGCCTACATTAAAAAAATGCTCAACAGCATCCTTTCCTTTTTTTATGTATGCAGACCTTTTGAAGGTTTCGGCGTCGCCGGCAGTTTGAGAACACAGGAGGTTGATCAACACCTCACTGTCTTCGGCAATAGCATATATCTCAGTACGGTTACAGGTGGACAAAACGAAGATCTCATTGATGCCTAAGAAGCCTGCCGCAGAAAGTATGGAACCGTGCTGCACGTTGTCAATAGCAAACAAGCCGCGCATTTCTGCCTCGGCCTTTTTGTAATTGATCCCTGCGATGCAAAGCTTATTGATGTCCATTGGCGCAAAAATATTTGCAAGCACTCATAGAAACATGATAAATGTCACATCTATTGTCATTTATCTGTCATGTTTCGAAGTGCCGTTGTTAAAAAAATGCTTTCGGTCATATTCCGATAATTTTGGCGCTGCATGAACACGAACAAAAGAGCGATCATTTTAATGAACCTCGGTTCTCCAGACTCCACGGAAGTGAAGGATGTAAAAAAATATCTCACCGAATTTTTAATGGACAAAAGGGTGATCGACTCGCCTTACCTGGTAAGGTCGCTGATCGTGAAAGGGATGATCGTTCCTTTCAGGGCGGCTAAATCTGCGGAGGCGTATCGATCAATTTGGACAAAAGACGGATCACCTTTGATCGTACTCACCAGGCAACTGCAGGAGAAATTGCAGGAGCAGGTGGAAGAGCCCGTGGAAATATCCATGCGTTATGGAAATCCTTCTTCTGAAGACGTCCTCGAAAAATTGCACAGTAACAACCCGCAGCTTGAGGAGGTGGTACTGTTGCCGCTCTATCCTCACTATGCAATGAGCAGCTATGAAACCGCAGTTGCGGACATGAAGGATGTCCATTTGAAAAAACAATACGCATCGCGTTTGGTAACCATCGATCCTTTTTACAACAGCGAATTTTATATCGATGCGCTGGCAGAAAGTATCAGGCCTTACCTGCAAAATGATTTCGATAAAATTCTATTCAGTTATCATGGTATTCCGGAGCGGCATGTTAGAAAAACGGATATCACAGGCTGCCATTGTTTGCAGGTAAAAGATTGCTGTGAAGTGGACTCGCCGGCACATAAATATTGCTACAGGCACCAAACATTTATGACGACGAAGCTGGTGGCCAAAAAATTAGAACTCCCGCCGGAAAAATTTGAACATACATTTCAATCGAGGCTGGGAAGAGATCCCTGGCTTACCCCATATACGGCCGCAAGACTGACAGAGCTGCCGAAAGAAGGGGTGAAAAAATTATTGGTTGCGTGTCCTGCGTTTGTAAGCGATTGCCTGGAAACGCTCCAGGAAATTGCCATGGAGGGAAAAGAAAGTTTTTTAGAATCGGGCGGAGAATCTTTTGAGACGATCCCTTGTTTGAATGTACA
>DASQJI010000345.1:0-3521 GCA_035631175.1 Parafilimonas sp. | reverse complement strand
TCTGCATTTGATTTTGGCGCCTTCCAGGACGCAGTTGTTGGGATAAACCTGATCATCGGAGATACCGTTGACGATATTGTTTATGTCGAACGCGATAGCAAACCCGCACTGAATAATGTTTTTGCAAGTCGGATCCATGCCAGGATAATTAGAAATGACGGGTTGTTCAATGCTGCGCTCGTTGGGCTTGGCTCGTTTGGTTTTATACATGGCATTGTGATTGAAGCGGAGGATCTGTTTTTGCTGAATCGCTACGTCAAAAAGATCAACAAAGAAATTGCATTGCAGCTTGCAGAAACCTTCGACTTTGAAAATTCGGCTTTTGTAATTCCGGAGGAAACGGATGCAAATGGAAAGCCTAACCGGCCGTTTCACTACAAGTTTTTTATCAACCCATATGTGGATGATGACGACTACGTGGTTGAAGCCATGTATAAAAAACCGTATCACAGTGGCTATCCGGACCCGATACCGCGAATTAAGACGTCGATCTATCGTGATCTCATTCTCTTATTCACGTGCATCGCAGAAAGATTTAAAGGTAGCATTCCGCTCCTGGTAAATTTTTTGCAAAAGGGAGTGCTGCCACCGCCCGATTTGGAAACAACCGGAACGCTGGCCGAAATGTTCTGGGATGCCGGCTATCTCGGTAAGGCATATGCCGTTTCGGTAGGAGTAGATCACAGGGATTCCCGTAAGGCATTAGAACTTCTCGTGGATCTCGCAAAAAGAGAAGGGCCCATTCCGGGTCTTTATGCAATGCGATTTGTAAAGCAATCCGGTGCAACGCTCGCGTTTACAAGATTTCCTGTTACATCCGTAATCGAAATTGACGGCCTGAATTGGGACCCAAAAACCGACAAGCTTATCAGCCTCGAAAAATTTTGCACACGTATCATCGAAGTATTTCAGCAGAACAATATTTCTTTCACTCAACATTGGGGCAAAAATGCTGACTGGTCCTTCCCTGGATTAATCGATTATATGTATGGCGATAAGGCCCTTGAATGGATGCAGCACCGAAGCGCCTTCCTTACGCCGCGCCAAGCATTGCTTTTCTCAAATGAGTTTTTGGATGATACAGGATTATCAAGGTACGTAGTTGATGCGCCGGTTGCTTTTGCAGAGTCGGTCGTTTAATCGCTCGGCGCTTTTATTCTTATCGCCTTCGTTCTTTCGAAAGGTAAATTGCCGGCGTGCCTTATCTTCATGCAACTTGTATGAAAGTAAACGGCGAAAATTACAGGACGATCTGGTTGAATGAAGATGACGATTCAACTATCAGCATCATTGATCAACGTCATTTGCCACATCAATTTGTCATCGAAGACCTGCGTTCAGTACGTGAGGTTGTAACGGCCATAAAGGATATGCATGTGCGCGGAGCCGGACTCATCGGCGCCACTGCAGCGCACGGTATGTACCTCGCTGCCATTGAAGCCAGCAACAAAATTCGCTTCGACGAGCACCTGACTGCATGTGCAATTGAATTAAAAGATGCGCGACCTACCGCTGTTAACCTCGAATGGGCCGTTAATCTGCAAGTCGACTGTATAAAAAAGGGCGTCTCTTCAAGCGACAAAATAACAATTGCAAAAGAAACTGCCGTTTCGATCGCAAATGATGACGCCGCATTTTGCAAACGTATAGGCGAGCACGGTGTAAAGATCATTGAGAAAATTGCTAAAAGAAAAAACGGAAATGTTGTAAACATTCTAACGCACTGCAACGCCGGATGGCTTGCGTTCGTTGATCATGGTTCAGCCACTTCGCCGGTTTATGAAGCCTTCGAGCGGGGGATCAATATCCATGTGTGGGTTGATGAAACAAGACCGCGTAACCAGGGCGCCGGCTTGACGGCGTGGGAGCTGATCAACCAGGGCGTACCCCACACAGTAATTACAGATAACGCCGGCGGACATTTAATGCAACACGGATTGGTGGACATGGTGATAACTGGTGCCGATCGTGTAACGAGAAGCGGTGATGCTGCGAACAAAATAGGCACTTATCTTAAAGCACTTGCCGCGCGCGATAACGATATTCCATTTTATGTGGCGCTGCCTTCATCGACGTTTGACTGGAACATTACTGATGGCTTAAAAGAAATACACATCGAACAAAGAGGCGATGAAGAAGTCAAATATATTTCCGGCTGGTGCGACGGTGATATAAAAAAAGTTTTGATAACTCCGTTAAACAGTCCGGCCTCCAATTATGGTTTTGATGTGACGCCTGCTCGCCTTATCACCGGCTTAATAACTGAAAGAGGTGTTTGTAAACCGAGTGAAGACGCGATACTTAAAATGTTTCCTGAAAACAAATAAGGCATTTGACTAGAGGCCGTCATTAAATTGAATTCGGATTGCGTCCTTGATTTCGAATTGATGAGGAATTGAACGCGCGCCATGATAAATTATTTTGCGCAAACCTTACATAGCACTAATCATTAAATTCGCGAAAACAAAATAGATGCCGGGTAACAATGACATTTTTACAATACAGGTGAACGAATTTATTTTTCAAACCACACTTGAAGAACTGGGATCGAGTGATATAATCACACGCTCGCCAACTGAATTTCACCTTATTCACAATCATCGTTCGACGACAGGAAAAGTACATGAGTGCGATTTGACCGGGAAGAAATTGCGGGTAGAAGTGGACGGCGAAATGTTTGAGGTGGAGATAAAAGATCCGCTGGATCAAATGCTCGAAAAAATGGGCTTTGGAATGCCCGATGGAAAACATATTGATGATATAAGAGCACCGATGCCCGGGCTGGTGCTCCACATATCGGTAACTGAAGGCCAGGAAATAAAACAAGGAGAACCTGTCCTCGTTCTTGAAGCGATGAAGATGGAAAACAGCATCGTATTACCTGGTGACGCAAAAATTAAAAAGATTCTTGTGAAAACCGGGCAGACTGTCGAGAAGGGAGAAGTGCTCGTTGAACTCGAATGATTATTAGGCCGCAAACTCCGAACGTTGCCTTATGAAAAAATCGGTCCAGGAAAAAATCAAAAAACAATTTAAACATTCATGAAAAAGATCCTGGTAGCCAACAGGGGTGAGATCGCTTTGCGAATCATGCGCACTATCCGCAAAATGGGTATCAAATCTGTCGGGGTTTTTTCTGAAGCAGACAGAAATTCAAGGCATGTTTTATTTGCAGACGAGGCTGTTTGTTTAGGGCCTGCACCATCCAGTCAATCATATTTGAATGCAGAAAAAATAATTTCGTTCGCAAAGGAACTCGGTGCGGACGGCATCCATCCGGGTTACGGTTTTCTGAGTGAGAACGCGGACTTCGCGCAAAAGGTTGAAGAAGCTGGAATCGTATTTATTGGTCCGAATGCCGATGCCATGCGGATCATGGGTTCAAAGCTTGCGGCAAAAGAAAGTGCCAAAAAATATAACATTCCCATGGTGCCGGGGATACAGCAAGCCATCACCGACATACAACTGGCAAAAGATATTGCAACAGAAGTTGGTTATCCCGTCCTCATTAAAGCCTCTGC
>DASQJI010000344.1:0-3488 GCA_035631175.1 Parafilimonas sp. | reverse complement strand
TTATCGAGCTTTCCACGAAACTCCAAACCGCGCGTCCATGCGAAGATCGATGCGATAGGATTGGTTGAAGTTGGCTTTCCTTTTTGGTGCTCCCGGTAATGCCGCGTTACAGTACCGTGTGCGGCTTCTGCTTCCATCGTTTTACCATCGGGTGTGACGAGCGTTGATGTCATTAATCCTAAACTTCCAAAGCCTTGGGCAACCGTATCACTTTGCACATCGCCATCATAATTTTTGCATGCCCATACAAAATTTCCATTCCACTTTAATGCACTCGCAACCATGTCATCGATCAACCGGTGTTCATACGTTATCTTGAGCTCGTCCATTTTCGAACTGAACTCATTTTCATAGATCTCCTGGAAAATGTCTTTAAAACGTCCATCATATTTTTTAAGAATTGTATTCTTTGTTGACAAATACAATGGCCATTGCTTCATGATCGCCTGGTTGAAGCATGCCCTTGCAAAACCGCGAATGCTTTCATCTGTATTGTACATCGCCAATGCAACACCATCGCCTTTGAAACTATAAACTTCGTGTTCTATCGTGTTTCCATCTTCGCCTTCAAACCTGATGGTAAGTTTTCCTTTTCCCTTTGTCACAAAATCCGTAGCACGATACTGATCGCCGAAGGCATGACGGCCAATACAAATTGGGGCTGTCCAGTTTGGCACTAAACGTGGGACATTTTTACAAACAATAGGCTCGCGAAATACGGTGCCATCAAGAATGTTCCTGATAGTTCCATTCGGACTCTTCCACATCTGCTTCAAATTAAATTCCTTTACGCGCGCCTCATCAGGAGTAATGGTCGCACACTTAATACCGACGCCATATTGTTTAATCGCATTGGCTGCGTCGACCGTAACCTGGTCATTTGTCTGGTCGCGGTATTCGACGCCGAGGTCGTAATATTTCAGGTCGACGTCAACATACGGAAGTATTAGTTTTTCCTTGATGAATTTCCAGATGATACGCGTCATTTCATCGCCATCCAGTTCAACCACCGGGTTGGTCACTTTGATTTTTTCAGCCATTGCAATTGGTTTTTTGATTATTCTCCTGATTGGAGCCTTGCCGCAAAAGTAAGCGTTTGATTATTTTTACACACGGGCAAAACAAGAATGTAATTGCTTACGTAAATGGAATATGTATGTAAAGCATAAGATTTGTGTTCTTGCCAGCATTGCCTGTTTCCTAACAGGCAATGCTGCTCACACTGATCATCCCGGTTATGTAGAAAACATGAGGAACGAAAAACAATTGACCTGGCTCGCACTTGGCGATTCTTATACTATTGGAGAAACTGTGCAGGAAGATAAGCGCTTTCCAGCTCAAGCGATTGCCATGCTAAAAGCCGATGGCTTCAATTTTTCACAACCTACTTACATCGCAACTACAGGCTGGACAACGCAGGACCTATTAAATGCGATCCAAAAACAACCGTTGTCCGTGCCTTATGATATCGTGAGCCTTTTAATTGGGGTGAATGACCAATACCAACATCTCGATACAGCAGGATACCGTGAACGATTTACCGAATGCCTTGAGGCCGCAATAAGATTTGCAGGCAACAACCGGGATCATGTGTTCGTCCTTTCAATCCCTGATTATAGTGTCACGCCATTTGCTGCCGATAGCGACACGACGCAGATCGCGAAAGAGATCGACGAATTCAATGCCATCAATAAGGCGATTACACTTTCTTACAATGTTTCATACATTGACATCACGCCACTTACCCGCGAAGCAGACGATGATCGATCGCTGATCGCAAATGACGGACTACATCCATCCGAAAAAGAATATGCAAGATGGGCAGAATTGCTCTCAGGTGAGATTAATCGAATCCTTGTTTAAGCGCTTTTTGTTCCTGACAACTTCGGGAAAACCCGGTTAATCCCAAAACCTGCCAAGAAAATCACTAAAGGTATTACGGCGACAATAAACCGGTTGTCCGAATCATCACATGAAACCATTACACTGGTTGTAAAAATTGCAAAGATGCCAAGGCAATAAAGCAAAAAATATGTTTGACCTTTCTTAAGATTAAATATGCCGATAAATCCGCAGGCGTATAGCGGGTAAAAAAATAATCTGAGCCACCAGTTGTGAAGGGCCGAGTTACCTGGCCGCGTGAGACTCCAGTAAGAAACAAATTTTAGTCCGGCCAGTCTCAAGAAATTCCCCGGATAATCTTGAATGTAATCAATAACTCCCTTGAGACCGTGGTCATTAATATGAATTCCAATTACAGGTTCCTCCGAGTCATAGCAGAGAACATTGTTTTCGACAAGAGGTTTTATAAAATCAAAATCTGACCCTGCGTTCATACTAAAATTCAGCAGAATAACAAAAACAGAAAAAATAACCAACCCGAAAACAATTGCACTTATAATTTTCTTCCTTTTAATAAGCTTGTAGAAGAGAAGCAAACAAATTACCGGGATAAGAAGTATGCCGGTCGGCCTTGCAAATAATATTAAAATGAACACAAGACTGGCCAGAACGTCGTGCATTATGACTCTCTTTTTGATTCCAAAAACCAAGTAAGTGAAAATGATCAAGAGTGAACAAAACAAAGATTCCGTGTACAAAAAAACCGTCCACCACTGCCATGTATAGCAAACCAAAAGCAGGAAAGTCGTTACGAAGGCTTGCTTAACATTTTTGGAAACCCGATAAACTGTTTTGAAGAAAAAAAACATCGCAAATAGACTCCCAAATAGCTGGGTGAGATAAACGCCTGTAATTTCAAACCCGGCCTTTAAAAATAGCACGTGCAAAAAGATGTAGGCAGAGTAGAAAAGATATTTCTGTTCAGAATAATGACCATGATTTAAAAAAAATTGTGCTTCATTTATGTATTTCACAGCCTCGTTGTGTGTAACAATGCCAAATTGAGAGAGGGTGAAAAGTTGGATGATGAGCCACACGAAAAACAGGATGGATAAAAACCTTTTTTGAATAACGGAATTGTTTTTGTCGCTTGTCGTCGCGGGCATTTCAAATCATATTTATGAAACCTTGTTTATCGACTATCCAATTATCTTGAAATAATGTTTAAAGCGGAATCGGTGTATAAAAAATACACGTCATTAACTGAGAACCTGTTGCGAATGGTGGTGTCAGGTATCAATAAAACGTTATGGCTGTAAACACCAGGATAATTTTTTCGCAAAGGAAGATCCACGTGCGATTGAGACAACACGATCACCGTATCGAACGTCGACGGGTTCTTAAGCCAGTTAACCCCTTCAGGGAAACCCGCTCTAAAGATCAGTGCGCCAAAATTTTCCTGCGGCACACGGTCGGCGATTAGGCGCGTTTTGTTATGCAAACTATCAATAACATGAATTGTATTCTTCACTACGTTACCCGCGAAACGATATTGTTTTGCGTGATATGAAAGTACGAAAAGTGATACTGCGCAAATAACGGATATGGCGGCAGTGCTCACGATATGCGGCCACTGAAATATTATC
>DASQJI010000343.1:0-6366 GCA_035631175.1 Parafilimonas sp. | reverse complement strand
TCACGAGCGTAAACGCGCACCCGGTGGTAAACTATGCTCTCGCAAATGCACCTGTTGGCCAGGTAGCATGGTACTACATAAAAATGGGTATCACCCATATAATTCCTAATGGATTTGATCACATACTTTTTATAGTTAGCCTTTGCCTGTTGAGTAATAATATGAAGACCATTCTTTGGCAGGCCACAGCGTTTACCGTTGCTCATTCTGTAACACTTGCACTAAGCCTGAAGAACATCATTGTCGCTCCCGGAGCCGTTGTTGAACCTATAATAGCACTCTCGATACTTTTTGTTGCGGTTGAAAACATTATTCTGCATGAGTTAAAGGCATGGAGAATAATGATCGTATTTTTCTTTGGCCTGGTACACGGATTGGGCTTCGCGAGTGCATTAAATCAAGTGGGCATTCCGCCGGACAGGTTTGCGGAAGCGGTTGTAAGTTTCAACGTCGGTGTGGAGCTTGGACAGATAAGCATAATTGCGCTGGTTTTCTCATTGATCATCCTGCCACTCAGCAAAAAGAATTTTTACAGGAAGACGGTTGTGTATCCGATGTCCATTCTCATCGCCATCGTAGCCGCCTATTGGGTGGTTGAAAGAATCATAATGATGTAGATGTAGCCACGATTCACGATTTGGGACTTAGGATTGAGGATTTGGGATTTGAGATTTGGAATAGCAGAAAAAAAGCTCCTTCGTGTGAAGGAGCCTTTTTTCTGCTTCTATTGCTGTTTTATATTTTGCTTGTTAACTCCTCCATGGGGAGTGATCGCAGTTACCAATTGCTTTTTAATACTGTTTGCATATCTATTTTCTTCCGAGGCGGGATCCGGATATAAAGCCATCATCTCGTCGGCGATCGCAATTGCCTTCTTGTAATTTTCGGCTTTGTCGCCGGGCGCATAGTTAGCATTATAGATCAATAAATAGGTGTCGTTCCTGAAGATGGTTTGCTTCGCCGTAGTTGAAGTGTCCTTTGCCAAAAACTGATTCTGACTTTGGATCGCCGGAATCGCTAATCCCCGCGTACTATCCCTATCTGCCATTTTCGCCAGGCGCACTCTAAACGAATATCCCTGGGGCTTATCTGGGTATGCGCTTATGTAAGAACTGATGATAGAATCAGCCATCCGGTATTTTTTTTCATCAAATGCGGAAGTAGTATCTGCTTTGGCAGCGTCGGTAACTGCTGATGCCATCTTGAAATAATCTGTCTCTGAAAGCTTGCCGCCCTTCAATGCAGCCATTTTATTCATGATCTCAAACTGCTTCGCGAAATCATTTTTCTTCGCGGCAACGTTAGCGGCAGCTGTCAAATAGTCAATTTGGTTTTCCTTGACCGTATCCATCTCATATGCCCTCAACAGGTAAGTAATGGCCGTGTCTTCAAGACCAGGAAATTTCGCATATTCTTTTCCGGCAAAGGCAACATCATCTGCCTCTACCTCTGATGCGTCTGCCTCCTTAAAAAACGTTTGCATATATTGCCGTGCCTGCACTGAATCTCCCAACCTGTCGTAGTCGTAAGCATACAGCATATCAGCACGGTGGAAATTCTTACATGCACCGGCTTGCATTTCCCTTGCCTTAGCCAGTGATTCCTGGTATTTGCCTGCGCGGAAAAGATAATCACCTACAAAATAGTCAGTGTTACAATCCTTATCAGCATACTGTACGTATTTGTCCAAATACTCTTTTGCCTGGTTAACATCCCTTTCGGAATAATAAAGGAAATATTGCAGGTAGACTGGCGCGAACGTAACGTCGGCAGCGATCGCTTTCCCATACCATTCGTCCATCGACTCCTTGTTGCGCTGTGTCTGGTAAACTCTTCCAATTTTATAGTATGCACGCGCATACTGCGGATTTATCTGGGTGGCCTGGCGAAATGCCTCAAAGGCTTCACCGCCATGATCGCCGCCCAATTTCAAATAGCACATGCCCATGTTTACATAGATCTCCGGATTGTTCGGATCAAGCTGAGCGGCCCTTTTGAGTTTGTCGATACCGTAGTTCGGATCTCCCTGGTTGCTGCCGCCAGTTGACATCGCTCTTCCAATTGCATTCATTACGTCCGCGTTCGGAATTTTTCTTCCTTTCGTTGGTGTTGACGCAGTGATCGCTTCTTCGAAATGCTGTTTGGCTGTATTTACGTCACCACCCTGCATGATCTCGACGTGACCCGCGCCTACCCAAAGCAAGGGTTCATTAACGCCGTTGTTCAGCGCATTTTGATAGAGTAGTTTTGCACTGTCGAGCTGGCCGTCCACCATGTATGCCTGGCCAAGCCAGTAAATTGCAAGGGCATCTTTTGGGTTAGCGGCAACCGCTCGTTGCAACGTTTGCTTTGCGCTGGTAACACGTTCATAATACAGAAACTTAATCCCGTCATTTACAGAATTTTGGGCTGAAACAACGGACGATATTGTTGTCAAACCAATTAGCGATAAGATTATTTTCTTCATTATTCTTGTTTGTTTATTTTAAAAGATCTTTGTTTGACTCCATCGTTGATTTCCTTACCGTGAAATCGATTTTTGCAGGAACAAGATAACTTCTTCTGAAAACCAGTTGGCCCCTTTCGAGACTCATATAATTCACAAATCCTGTACCTAAACCGTTTGCATTCTCCTTCAATATGAAATACAAAGGACGTACCAACGGGTATTGTCCCTGCGCAATGGTAGATTGCGATGGCTTCGCATACGTACCCGCCTCGCATATCCTGCATTCAACCAGCGCAAAGCGAATCTTATCCTTATAAGCTACCTGCTCCGGATCATCTAAATCGCCTACCCAACCCGAACCCACGAAGCCAATGGCATTCGTGTTTTGTGCAATGTAATTAACAACTTGCTTACTGTCGGCTGTTGCAAAAACATTTTTTCCAAACGGCCTTCCTTTTAGTAGGGAATCTCTGAGTAACCGAACGGTACTCGTCTGCGTTCTTCCATCAAGCACAACCATTTTGCCCGTATCACTTCCGCTCAAATAATTCTTCAGTTTCTCCAGCGTAAACACGCTGTCTTTCGATTGAATGTTTACGATAACATCTACAGCGTCGTACGCTAAAATATCCCATTGTGGCTTGAACGATAATTTTTGCTTGTAATATTCATTCTCATCATCCGTTAAACCTCTCGAAACAATTATCATTCTCGTGCTGTCAGACTGTAAATCTCTGAAACAATCTGCTTCAGATTTATAACTGGCGACAATCTGTGTATTTGGGTACGATGACTCATACACTTTGATTTGCTCACTTACAACTGGTTTAAAGCTTTCATCTACACTGATGTTAATTTTTCCATTTACAGGCGAATCATATACCTGGTTCTTATTCCGGCAATCGTTGAAAAAAAATATCAGGCACAGGCAAAACGCTAATCGCTTCGTTCTATTCATCTTCAAAATTAATAATCATGCCTGATTCCCCTGTACAATCTAAAGCTTCCATATAAAAAACATAATCCACCGAACCCGTACCTTAAAAAAGGATCAAGATCGGGAACTACCGGCAAACCCATTCTGTCGCCGAAAAATAAAATAAACGCCATGGCAAGTATCAGACCTGCCATGGTGAAGTCGTATATCATACGCATCGTCGTATAACTTCTCTGCCGTCTTCGTTGAAATTCGTTTTCCATGCAACTCTTTAAAATGGGAGTGGCAATATAAAATATTTTTTATTCAACATCAGCCCCAACGAAAGTTACAGGCAAATTAAAATACACAGATACTTCATGACCGTTTTGCACGCCGGGCTTCCATGACGGCATTTTTCCTATTACTCGCAGTACTTCTTTGTCGAGGTCTGCCCTTCCGCTGTTGATTATTTTCATTTGTTCAATGCTCCCGTTTCTTGCTACTATGAACGACGCACGCACCACGATCTTTTCTCCCGGTTGCAGGTCATCAGGTTGCCTGATATTTTTCAGCAGAAATTTTTTCAGCGCTTCAAGGCCACCTGGAAATTCAGGCATGAACTCCGCCGTATGAAGTGGCGCTTCACTCATCGCTGGCTCGGCCGCAGGCACGTTTGCGGGCTGAGCATTGCCATTACCTGCCGGACTCACGACCGTGCCGACTAATGGTATATCTCCCTCAGAAATTTGTCTTCCGACGGTGCTGTTGTTTAAATCCTCTATCGTTGGCACAGTGGTTTGATGAACGTCGCTCACAATTTCTGGCGTGGAAGTAATTATCTCCCGAGAGTGAACCGGGGACTGTTGTGCAGGCGCGGGTGGCAGGGGTTGCTGCGGTGGCGGAGTTGGCGCGAGGTCGATCAAGTGAGAGTCATCAATATTTACGATTGTCGCATAGATCGGCTCCGCACTCCGGTCAAGCAATTGCAATACGCTGAACATTGCTGCGACAAGCAAGGTGAAAGTTAACGCCAGTGCCAGTCGTTTGTTGTAGCTTTTTCTAAGTGCATAGGCTCCGTAGGTTTTGTTGCGATGTTCAAAAATTATGTCGAGCACATCGCTCTGCTTGATTTGGTTGGGCAGCATAAAAAATATTTTTAGGATGATAAAAAATTTGCCAGAGCGCTTTGTTCCAAATAAGATGCGTGCAACCGAATAATTCCACAACAACCGAAACTATTTTTCGCAAAACGGTGGGCGTTTATCTTTGCCGCATGAAGATCTTGATGGTATGCCTCGGCAATATTTGTCGCAGCCCGTTGGCAGAAGGGATTTTGCAGGACAAGGCAACCAAAGCCGGCTTGCATTGGACCGTTGACAGTGCAGGCACAAGCAGTTACCATGAAGGCGATCCACCGCATTATCTTTCGCAAAAAGTTGCGCGACTTCATGGCTTCGATATCAGCAAACAGATCTGCCGGCGTTTTGTTAAACAAGATATCCTGCACTTCGATAAGGTCTATGCAATGGACAAAGAGGTTTATGCAGACATCCAGCGCATGAGTGAAGAATTATGGGACGCTCGAAAAACAAGTCTTATCATGGACGAAGTTTCGCCGGGCCAGCATATTGAGGTACCTGATCCATGGTTTGGCGGAGAAGATGGATATCATTTGGTTTTTGATATGCTGAATAAAGCCTGTGAGGTGATTGTAAAAAGATACAAGAACCAAAAATCAAGCTCCAAAGAAAGCCCTCAGAACTTAACATCTAACTTGAGTTGATTAATTTGTCAGAAGCGTGAAACCAACTTTGCCACAAGGCACACGGGATTTTAATGCCGAAATAGTTCGCAAGCGAAATTTTATTTTCAATACCATAAAAACTGTCTTTGAACTATACGGTTTTGAACCGCTCGAAACACCTGCAGTGGAGAACCTGGAAACGTTGGTTGGAAAATATGGTGACGAGGGTGATAAGTTAATTTTCAAAATACTCAACAACGGGCTCGACCGAAAAGAAAAACGCGAACAGGTAATAACAGACTTTGAAAAAGTTTTAGAGGGGAAGAATGTGACGGCTATCACCGAACGTGCATTGCGTTACGATCTCACCATTCCTTTCGCGCGGTATGTAGCAATGAATCATGGACAGCTCAATCTCCCTTTTAAGCGTTATCAACTCCAGCCCGTGTGGCGAGCAGATCGTCCGCAAAAAGGAAGGTACCGCGAATTTTATCAGTGCGATGCCGACGTGGTTGGCAGTACTTCGCTTTTGAATGAAGTTGAGCTAAGCAATATGTACGCTGATGTTTTCAGGCAACTGAACATCGATGTGGAAATAAACATCAATAATCGGAAGATCTTATCGGCGATTGCTGAACTGTGCGGCGGCGCCGATAAACTCAATGACATTACGGTGCCTATTGATAAACTCGACAAGATAGGCTGGGAAAAAGTAAAGCAGGAACTTACCGACCAAGGCCTTTCTGCAGAACAAACGGATTTAATAGAAAAGTATATTCATCTTGATGGCAGCAATGAAAAGAAGCTGGACAATTTGAAACAATTGGTGGGCGAAGTTGAAGTTGGTAAAAAGGGTATCACGGAACTGGAATTTATTCTCAAGTTTCAAACAAAAGCACAGTTAAACGTCGACCTTACTCTCGCCCGCGGGTTGAACTACTACACGGGGACAATATTTGAAGTGAAAGCCAAACATGTGCAGATCGGAAGTATCGGCGGTGGAGGCAGGTACGACGATCTCACCGGGTTGTTCGGGGTTCCGAATTTGCCGGGTGTGGGCATAAGCTTTGGCGTGGACCGGATCTACGATGTGATGAATGAACTTGCAATATTTCCGGCAGCCGTGCAATCAGGCACGCGTGTGTTATTTTTTAATCTCGGGGAACCGGAGGCAAAAAATTCTTATCAATTAATGCAACAACTTCGAAACAGGAACATCAGTTGCGAGATCTATCATGAGCAGGCAAAATTTGA
>DASQJI010000342.1:0-13201 GCA_035631175.1 Parafilimonas sp. | reverse complement strand
AGAGATCTAATTCGTGCAATCGTTGTTTTGCATGCATTTCGCTTGAGAAAATTTTTATGCCGTTCAAATGCAAATCGTCAACAGCTTTCAACAAACTGCTTACGCGACAAACCTGCAATTGTTCGAGTGCGCCGGCGCTGCTTTTTACCGCGTCTTCGTTTAGCGCGCCCACACCCTTTTCAGGAATTATCAACGCGTGCGCCCCACAACAAACAAGACTTCGGGCGATACCCCCGATATTGCGAACATCCGTGATCCCGTCGAGCATGAGGAATAAAGCCGGTTCTCCTTTGTCGTTTATCCAGTCGATCACTTGTTGCAGGTCCTGGTATTGAATGGCCGAACGAAATGCAATCACTCCCTGGTGCTGCGTATTTGTCAGCGCGTTGAGTTTCTCATTAGGCACATATTGTACAGGAACCTGCCTCTCTTTTGCGAGCCTGCGAATTTCATTGACGGATTCACCCGACGCGTTTTTGAACAGAAGTATCTTGTCAATGTTGTTGCCTTGCCTTAACGCTTCCGTAACAGGGTTGCGTCCCGTTATTATATTTTTCTTGGACTGGAACATTTCTCTGCAAGATAAATATAGCGTGCGCCGTGTGTATACTCAGGAATATTTTATCTTCGATGAAGTCTATGCGAAGACTCTTAATCTTTATATCCCCGGTAATAATATTTCTAGCCTGTAAGAAAAGCGATGGCGGCGCCGAATTTGCTTCGCCGCGATTCGAAGCCGATATTGAGGGAGTGCATTGGAAAGCAGATTCTGTTTACGCGGAGCGAGTGCCTCCATATGGCCCCGTCGGATATTTCGCCATTAGTGCAAAGAGAAACGACAACAGCTACCTGTTTTTGCAAACGTTCAACGACACCGTATCAACGCAAACGTTTAAGGAGGCGTCGGCAGTTGTGGTCTCTTTTCAAGCGAAACTTGCTGTTCCGGATAGTAATTATATCAACGTAAGCTGGGTTACGCTTTCTGAGGCCAATACTAACAGGTTTGAAATTGAACATAGCTACGATGGGATGCAGTTCTATTACGTTGGACAAGTAGCTGCCCAGGGAAACAGCGCAAAAGAACACTCGTATTCTTTTAGCGAAAAGCCGGCCCTAACGGACCCATTCTTTACAAAAGTCTACTACCGGCTTAAGCTTGTTGATAGCGACAGCACAGTTGCGTACAGTGCCATAATAATCGTCCGTTTCGGCACTCCGGGTTTATACATTTTTCCTTCCGGGGATTTTGGTTTTGGATACAATGGAACGATCACTGTAACCTCGGTCGATAGACAGAAGAATCTGCTCAGCGGAAATTTTCACTTCACCTATACGGACGACAGTGATCATCAAAGGAAGAAAGTCGAAAATGGAGTGTTCGAAAACGTACCTTATCAATGATCGATGTATATGGCAGATAATTTGATGTATAGTTTCTATCTCATCACCCATTAAAACTATACCCATGGCAAAATATGGAAAAAAGAGCCAGGACAAGGTTGAGAAGAGTATGCATGAAATGAAAGAGGGGAAATTAAAAAGTGGAAGAAGCGGTAAAAAAGTTACAAGCCGCAAACAAGCGATCGCGATAGGTTTGTCTGAAGCCAGAAAAGAAGGCGGGAAAGCGCCCAAAAAAGCCGCTTCAAAGAAGGGCGCTAAAAAGAGCGCCAAGAAATCTGCACCGAAAAAAACCGCAAGAAAAAGCTCTGCAAAGAAAACCTCGGGCAGAAAAAAGAGCGCGAGCAAGAGTAAATAATATTTGATGATCAGAACTCTGGTCCTTCAATGATCTGAGTCAAGTTGCTACTATGCTGCAGTTAATCGAAGATCTTCCCCCGCATGTTGTAGGCGTTCGTGCTGTTAACGCCGTAACGGAAGAAGACTACAAACAGGTTTTAATACCAGCACTGGAAGCCCTGGATAAAAGTATTGGAAGAATCAATCTCATCATTGTCCTTGAAACCAATGTCAGCAACTACACGGTTGGCGCATGGGCAAACGATCTTAAGGCAGGATTTAAATATTTTAATAAATGGCACAGGATCGCGATTGTGAGCGATCAAAAAATGGTAAGAAAATTCACGGATGCATTTAATTTTATCGCTCCGGGAGAGTATAAGGGTTTTTCAATGGCTGAACTCAGCGTAGCAAAACAATGGGTTGCAGCGTAAAAGCAACCTTGTTCGCAAAAAAGGTCACAATGTGCTGTGACCTTTTTTTATCAGCTCATTCTTCGTTTGTTTGGTTTTGTGCTCGCTTTCGCCGTACGATCTTTCCTCCTTTGCAATTCATCCTTTTCTGATTTTGAAACATTGTCGAGGTCATCCTCGGTGCGCTGGAAATCCCTGTTTGCAGGATTATAATTCGCGTTTGGTGCCTGTGAACCAGGCTGGCGGTTTTTGTTTTTTGTGTTTTTCATAATTGATCGGTTTTGCATTTCTGTCTATTGCAAGCTCTGCGCCATTATCAACAGCCGGCATTGCACCGAATAATGCTATAACACGACGTTAGCTCTGTCACTTTAATATTATTCGATCGGATTCAGATCACTCAACCTTCAATGCCTTCACAGGATTTGCGATCGCGGCCTTTACGGTGTGAAAAACAACTGTCAGCAACGTTATTATCAAAACGACGACCGCTGAAAGGAGGAAGGGCGTTACATGTAAACCCGTGTTGTACGGGAAAATGTCCAGCCAATTGCTCATGAAATACCAGGCAACCGGAAACGCAATCAGGCACGACAGTCCAACCAATGCTATAAAATTCCTGGTGATAAGCGGGATGATCTGCGCCACGTTTGCGCCCATTACTTTACGGATACTGATCTCCTTTTGCCTCTGTTCAGTCGTAAATGCGATCAGCCCTAATAAGCCGAGGCAGGTAATCAGAATGGTCAATACAGAAAAAGCTGTAAATATCTTGCCGCGTTTTTCGTCTGCTGCATATTGTGAATTAAAATCCTGGTCCAAAAAAGTATACGCGAATGGAAGGTCAGGAAAATATTTTTTCCATGTTTTTTCTGCTGACGCAATACCCGCATCAATATCCTTCGCTTTAAGCTTTAGCTGGATCCCGTTGCTATTAGGTCTGTAATACAGCAGCAACGGCGTTATGGGATTGTACAATGATTTCTGATTAAAATCTTTCACGACGCCAATAACTTCAAGATAATTTCCTGACGTGTCGCCGGGAAATTTTACTTTTCTGCCGATCGCCTTGTCGCCCCATCCATATTCCTTTACCATGTTTTCATTTACCACAATACTGTGCAATGTGTCTGGCAAACCTGAAAAATTTCTTCCCTTCACTATTCTCATGCCCAGTGTTTTGAAATAATCCTCATCAACTCCATAACAGTCGACACCTTTATCGACAAAGCCGTTTTTTGTTTCGATGGAAAAAAGACTGAAGTTGATGCCCGAACCCGGTACCCCTTGCGAAGTACTTACTGAGAGCACATGCGGGTTATTGCGCATATCGTTTTTAAATGCGAGAATTTTGCTGTGAACGTCCTGGTCAGAATTGGCATTGACATTTAATACCTGGTCTTTGTTAAAGCCAAGATCTTTACTATGCAGGTATTTTAATTGTCCGTACACTACCCATGTGCAGATAAGCATGATCATTGAAATTGAAAACTGGACAACCACCAACGCACGTCGCAGTGTGACATTACTTGAACCTTTCGCAAGACTTCCCTTCAGCACATGGATAGGATTGAACCTGGACAGGTAGAATGCCGGGTAGCTGCCGCCAACGATTCCAACAAAAACAATAATGGCTAATAAAATAAGCAAAGTGTTTGCCTGTAACAGTGTACTGAATGAGATGAATTTTCCCGAAAGCATATTGAATGTTGGCAGCAACAATGCGATGAGGCCAATGCTCAGTAATAGCGCGAACACGGCGGTTAGCGTAGATTCAACAAGAAATTGCAATATCAACTGCATTTTAGAAGAGCCCGTTACTTTACGAATCCCGATCTCTTTCGCTCTTCGTGCGGAACGCGCCGTAGTAAGGTTCATATAGTTTATGCATGCGATGAGCAGCATAAAAAAAGCAACTGCCGAAAAAATATAGATGTACGACATGCTGCCTAATTCTTCCGGCTCACCCGTCATGTCAGAATGCAGATGGATTGAAGTGACGGGTTGCAGGCCAAACCGCATCTTAATATTGTATTGCGCAAAAATGGAAGCAAGGTATTTGTCATAGATCGGCAACAACTTCTTTTCGAGAGCAGCAGCATTTACATTTGGTTTTAATAAGACGTAAGTAAAGAAGCCAAAGCCGCCCCAGTTGTTCGCAAAATCGGCGGGCAGCGAATTCCTTGATACAAGGATGTTGAAGATGAGGTGTGAATTTCTGGGCACGTCTTTTACCACGGCGGTTACTTTATAAACGTCGTCGCTCGCAGTTTGTAGCGTCTTGCCGACATAGCTTGCCTGTTTCCCGAAATATTTTTCTGCCATCGATTGCGTGAGCACCAGCGACCTGGGCGCGATCAATGCAGTTCTCGGATCGCCTTCAATAAATTGATGGGTAAACACGCGGAACACATTACTGTCTGCATAAAACACTTTTTGCTCATAGAATTGCAGGTTGCCGTTTTTGATTAACGTTTTACCATTATCCCACAGGCGCACTGCTTCTTCCACTTCAGGATAGTCGGCACTCAATGCGGGCCCCATCGGGAAAGGGCAAAATGCCCATTTCATAGTATCCTTATCCGGCTCTTTTACATAAGATGCAACGCGGTAAATGCGATCTGCTTTTTCGTTATACCGGTCGTAACTCAATTCATCCGTGATATATAAGATGAGAAACACGCTGAAAGTGATACCGATCGTTAAGCCGAGGATGTTAAGCAGGCTATACCATTTGTCTCTGGTAAAATTCCGGAGAGCAACATGTAAAAGATTTTTGATCATGCTCGAAGATTTTAGTTGGCCGGATTGCTGTATATCATTCAAATAAACGAAATAGTTCGTAACTCAATATTCGTTTCAGAAGTTTTCAATTCAATTTTTGTTAGATGGTTTATTGAGTTGTTGAGAGGCTGATCATAGCCACTTATGTGCCTTTAAGTGGGCGAAAAAACCTGGCTGTAAATCTTGAACAAATGGCACAACTCAACACTTTAAAAAAATTCCACCGGTTATCTTTGTTTGATGCTGGGAGGCACTATTTCACTTCAGCGCGCAGCGCGCATCTCTGTGAGTGCTTTCTTTTTTATCACGGGTTTTTGCTTTGCCAGCTGGGCATCAAGAATACCAGACGTTCAGCATCGTCTGCATTTAGACGCGGCTCAATTAGGTTCAGCGTTGTTTGCTTTACCCATAGGTTCAATGGTAAGCTTACCCATTGCCGGCTACGTGGTAACTAAGCTCGGCAGTCGTATCGTGATGTTCACTGGTGCCTTTCTGTACGCGGCATTACTGTGTTTATTGGGTACAGTGTCGGAAAAATGGGAGTTGATGACAGTGCTTTTTTTCTTTGGCATGAGCGGAAATCTGATGAACATTTCTATAAACACACAGGCTATTGGCGTAGAAAGTTTATACCGCCGTTCGATCATGGCATCTTTCCATGGCCTCTGGAGCGTCGCCGGATTTACCGGCGCGGCCATCGGCACTTTAATGGTATCTCAAAAAGTGGCGCCGCTTTTTCATTTCATAATTATCGCATGCATACTTGCAGCGCTCGCTTTGTTGATGTTCCCCCATTCTCTCAGGAATGAAGAACGCAATGCGGGTTCACGTACCGGCTTTGTTTTGCCCGATAAATTTTTACTAAAGCTCGGTGTGATCGCTTTTTGCTGTATGTCGTGCGAAGGTTGCATGTTCGACTGGAGTGGCATCTATTTTCGCGACGTGGTTCATGCGCCAATGCAGCTCGTGCCTTTAGGTTACACGGCGTTCATGGCGATGATGGCAACAGGCAGGTTTGTAGGTGACCAGCTTGTCGCCCGTATTGGCGTTGCGCGGCTGATGATTCTCAGCGGTTGTTTGATCGTGTCTGGATTACTCACGGCCATTGTGTTTCCAACCATCTATACTGCGACGCTCGGATTTTTACTTACCGGTTTTGGAGTGTCATCGATCGTACCGCTGGCTTACGGACTGGCAGGAAGATCAAAAACGATGTCTGCAGGAATGGCGATCGCGTCAGTGTCAACGGTTGGTTACCTGGGTTTTTTATTTGGCCCGCCGATCATCGGTTATATTGCCAAGGCTGCAAGTTTACGATGGTCATTCGCGTTGATAGCGCTACTCGCTTCCTTTATGATTTTTCTTGCCGGTAAGATTAAAGCGAAATAGAAAGCGCTCTCGAAAAGATTTGCACGCGTGTAGTCATGATGCGCCAAACGTCATCGCGAAATACAAATCTATTATGGTAGTTTTATTCAACTTCATGCGAGTTATTGATTAACTTTTTATGACCAATGTGTTTGTAACTGGCGGCTCCGGATTTATAGGCCAACACCTTGTGAAGAAATTAAAGCAAAATGGTGCGCAAGTTTTTGTTTTGGCCAGAAGCAGAGATGCTGCAACATCGGTAAGCGCCCTCGGTGCCACCCCGGTGATGGGTGATCTGCTTCGACCGGAATCACTCAATAAGCTGCACAAATTCGACACAGTTTTCCATTTAGCGGGCACCCTCGATCACGGGCCCGGGCCCGAAGCTATGTTAGCGATCAATACCGGTGGAACCAAAAATATCGTCGAGTACTGTAAAAAGATCGGTGTAAAAAAATTGGTCTACTTAAGCTCACTCGCTGTAATAGCGGATGGGTCTATATTGACGGATATTGATGAACAACACCCGATGCCGAAAAAAAATATTGGCAGTTATGCATCCAGCAAGGCCGAAGCAGAAAAAATTGTTCTATCGGCTGCTGATGAAGATCTTGCAACAGTGATAATACGTGCTCCTTTTGTTTGGGGTCCTGGAGATAACTTCTCCCTTCCTAAATTGATCGAAAGCATTAAGAATAAATACTTCTCATGGATTGACCAGGGCAATTACCTGTTCTCCACTTGTCATGTATACAACCTGGTTGCAGGCCTGGCGGCTGCGGCCAGCTTTGGAAAAAGCAAACACGTTTATTACATACAGGACGGCGAGACACTGACGATCCGGCAATTTTTAGAAACGCTTATCGAAACACAGGGTATTAAAGTGCCGTCAAGATCTACATCGCGGAAAACGTTGAAACTTATCTGCGACCTTATCGAACTGCCATGGAGATTGCTTCCGCTGAGATCGCATAATCCAACGCATCTGCGGGAAACTATGGTTTTGATGGGACAGCCGTTTTATATTACGTCGCGCAAAGCGGAAAGAGAATTGCATTATGAGCCGGTGATTTCATTCGATGAAGGGTTCTCTGAAATGAGAAAAGATGGATTGTTGCGTGCACTGAATTAAGCGCGAACCAAAAAAGACATGCAGCCTTCAATTGAAAACTTTCTCTATCTTGTTCTGAAAATCATTTATGAAAAAACTTTTTCTTTTCTCATCATTACTCACATTAGTTCTTGTTTTTACTACTAGTTTTAGTTCTGCACAAGCTATTACCTCTGACCAAATAAAAGCGCAGATGGTAAGCGATTGGCAGAGGGCTAAAGCTTACACGATCGAATACCTGAACACGATGCCCGCTGATAAGTATTCTTTTCAGCCTGTTGATAGCATCAAAAGAAGCTTCGCGCAACAGATGCTCCATCTTGCCGGCGGAAATATTCTCCTAATGTCAAACGCGACCGATGCAAAGCCACCTGCATTTTTTGGATACGACCTTGAGCACGGCGCAGGAGCACAGTCAAAAGACTCGGTTATGTATTACGTAACGACCAGTTATGATTATTGCATTAACGCTGTGCAGTCGTCTGATGTGAATAAGTGGGGCGAGACGACCGATATATTTGGTATGAAGCTGACAAGGTATGCGTTGATGACAAAAGCCTTCGAACACCAAACGCATCATCGCGGCCAAACCACTATCTACATCAGGTTGCAGGGCATTCGCCCGCCACAGGAAAAATTATTTTAACGACACCGTTTTGAAAACTATCTTTTGAGTTAGCATTGAGGACACTTAAAGCATCGCCAACATCGAAATGTTTCTGATATGAAAAGGCCGGTTATTATTCTAACTCCGCTTTTGCTGGCAGTTACTAGCCTTGCGCTCGTCTCAAAAAATTTTGATCATCGGTCTGTGAGCAGTTATTCTACAAGAAGTTCTCCTGTGATCGGATGCGCTCCCGATGCGGGCGAAACATTTTATGCAGATGACAACGGCAACTTCATAACTATTTTACCGGGTTGGGGTGATCACGCATATTCGATTACAACGGAAAATGACAGCGCTCAAGTTTATTTCAACCAGGGGCTAACCATGTACTACGGCTATCATCCACGCGAAGCGATCGCATCATTTAAACAAGCCGCGAAATTTGACAGTACTTGTGCGATGGCTTATTGGGGCGAGGCGCTTGCAATGGGACCAACATACAATGGCGGCTATTCTTATAAAATGAATAAAGGCGTACCTGCTGCAATCGAGTTAATGGATCATAATGCGGCGAATTGTACCGAAAAAGAAAAAGACCTGATCAGTGCTATGAAGGCAAGGTACAATTTGGCTGATACTGCCGACACAGAAAGGAAACGACTGAACAAGGATTATGTTGAAGTGCTCAGGCCGCTTGTCGCCAAATACCCGGCTGACCTGGATGTAAAAGCTTTATTTGTTGATGCAGTGATGTTGGTACATCCGTGGGATTTCTGGAATACTGACGGTACGCCAAAATCATGGACACCTGAATTGGTGCAATGCTGCAAAGACATCCTGGCAAAAGACCCACATCACCCGGCGGCGCTTCATTACTACATACACGTAACCGAAGCATCGCGGACACCTGAAGTCGCATTGCCAAGCGCCGATTCGCTGAAAAAATTATTTCCGGGGATCGCACACATGGTGCACATGTCGAGCCATGAATATGAACGCATCGGTTATTACGCACAGGGCGTTGAGGTAAATGATGAAGCAGACGAAAGCCTCGGTCGTTACGCATCGCTGGCACAAGGATTGAACCTGACGCTTCATTCCTCACATTACTATGCGGTCTATACTTACTGCGCGCTAAGCGGCGGTATGTATAAGAGATCCATTGAAAAGGGTATGGCTCTACGGAACCTGGTCCATCCAAATTATGAAAACACTAATGACCAATACCTGTATATGTTTCCGCTTCTTGCTATGGTACGAATGGGCAAATGGCAGGATATCATCGCAGACAATTCATCGATCAGCAGCGATTGGAAGTATGCAGGCGTTTTGGATGACTTTGCAAAAGGCATGGCTTATGCAAAGACCGGCAATGTGGCAAAAGCTGAAACGTTCGTGCACGACTTGCGCGAAAAACAAAAAGATAGTGTGCTTAGGGCGAGATTTATTCCCCATGTAAGCAGTCCTTATCCATGCTCTGTGATCGCGGAAAATATTTTGGTTGCGAACATTGCTTTTCGCAACAAGAAATACAATGAAGCTTTTACAGCGATCAACAACGCGATAATCTCGGAAGACAGCCTCGTATATGCTGAACCAAACTCATGGATGCTGCCGGCGCGACAATACCTTGGCGCGTTTTTACTAAAATTGAACAAACCTGCTCAGGCGGAAAAGGTGTATAGGGAAGACCTCGTCCGCAATCCTGGTAACGGGTGGTCTTTGCTGGGACTTTATCAATCACTGCAAGCACAAGAGAAGACAGCGGAATTGGAAAAACTAAAAGCGCTTTTTACGAACTCGTTTTCTCAAGCCGATTCATTCCCTTCAACGTCGGCTTACTAAGCAAATTGATTTCATGAAAGAACTAACGATCTGCCTACTTGTTTTGGCTGGCCTTTGCAGTTGTAGCACGAAAAAACAAAGTATCGATTTTGTTACACTGCAAGCAAGTGAATTTAATTCCGCGCCATTTGATCTTCCGTCCGGCCAAATTCCGGCTTCAAAGAAGCATGCGCACGACAGTTGCATGGGTTTTTCCTTTGACGCCAATGCTGTACTCATCCGAACTAGAGACACTTTTTTCATCGGAAGTGTTGTGAACAGGCAATCGTTGGCTGTGATACACCGATCAAATGAACTGGGCCTTACTCAAAAACAGTTAATTTCTCAGTACAATGTAATTAGTGAACCCTGCTACGAAAAAAAGGTGCTGAACTTTCCATTAAGATCAACATTCGGAGAAAATTTTTCGCTGCGACTGCCGGGCGCTGATGAATCTACAAACCGAAAAATAAACGAAGTGTTGCAAACCTCCGTCATCGACGAAATAGAATCAGGCCCGTGGGTATATATTGACATGAAGGATGCATTGAAAAATATTTTGGACACGGTAAAGAGTCATGATGGCCTGCGCTACAAAAGCGCTGCCCTCGATAGTGCAAACATGGTGCTTACAAGCCTTGAAGCCGTTACATACCTGACTTTTGTGATTCATACAAAAGACGAGATCTCGCCCTCGTTGCAGGCGGTCTTAAAAAGCGAGCCCTTTGTTCCATTTCCCCAAGCAACATTTACGATTCAGCTTTTTTACACCAACAGCAAAGAGATCAAAATGGCAGTAAATGGTTTCTTCCCTGCTGCCGGCCAGTTCATGAGAGTCATCACGAAATGACAATGAAAGCTACATTGGTGGCTTCGCTGCAGAAAGATCTTTTCGTATCATATACTTCCGGTTGATCTTTTTTAGCAGCCAAAGCGAAAATATCACCCAGGCGATGCCAAGACACAAGGATGCCACGACATCGGTGGGATAATGAACCTTCAGCACGATCCTGCTTACGCCGATCGTAATTGCGAAAAGTAAAAGCAGGATACCAACGATCCATTTATAAAGCGATTTCCAATGCCCGTTGCGGATGATGAAAATAAAAATACTGCAGAGGATAAATGAAGACAGCGCATGTCCGCTCGGGAAACTGTACGTGCTCAATCCCTGTATTATAGGAAGCATCGGCCGTTCGCGGTGAAACAGGTCTTTGAGCCAGAACATCATTGCAGAACTCGTTATACCAATGATCGCAATATCAGTTCCATACCGGTACTTCTTTTTCATAAAAAAATAACCAATCAGAAGGATATACGCAGGCACAAGGAATTGAACGGAGCCAAAAAAAGTGAAGACCTTCATGACGGATACAAGACCGGGTGTGGAGAATGAAGCAAAAAAAGAAAAGACGCTGTTATCAAACCTGTTTTCGTTTTCAAATACAGCTTCATCGGCTATGTAAGCGAAGCCAAACAGGCAAAAGATGAAGAGGATGCTGACCAGGAGCACTTTTATTGAAATAAGTTCAAGGACGTATTTTTTCGCTTTTTCCATTTATGCGAGCACTTTACGTTCAAATGTATTTCATATTTTACCGGATGGTAACGCTGAATCGTCCATAGGGCGGAGGCAGACCAACGTGATCGACAATTTGAACGATGCGAAAACGATACCAGTCTTTGTCAAGCTAACCAATGTTACTTGGCAGCAGTAAGTTCTGTATAATGAGCATAGGGATATTTTTATCAAAAACGTCAACAATTATTTACCACGAATCCGTGTACATCCGTGCTTTCTGTGAGAGATTTTGCTGAGAGCGTTGTTGCTATTGATCTACGGTTATTATCCCAAACTGCTGCTGAAAAGCAGTCGAATGCTGCAGGATCGTATTCAGCCAGTCTCTGCCATAGCGGGCATAGAAGCCGGAAAAATTTTCGACGCGTTCCTGCAAACTGTTGTTCGGGAAAAGGGTGGCTTTTATTTTTTGAACCTGTTGCTGCTGTGTTGCAAATTTCTTTTTTTCTGCGCGCAACATTTTCTTTTCCAGCTCGACCAGTTTTTTCAGCGCTCTTGTTTTCAGCGCTGCCACATGATCATTCAAGGTAGGGTCGATATTAGTAGTAAGGTTCTGGATCTGGGTATACAAATTCTCAAACTTTGACAATTCTCCATTCAGCGCAAACTTGTTTTTTGAATTGGCGGCTAATACGCGTTTCATCACGTTATGTTCATTTTCAAAAAGAAATTCTGGATCTAAATGCAAGGCCTCGATCTTCTTCAGCCATGCTTTTTCGATCAGCAAAAATGAATTTCGCAAAAGAAGTACAGGGTATGGAACTTCTGCTGCCCGGAACACCTCTTTAAATTCGAGCCAGTATGCCAGCTCGCCTCCGCCACCTATAAAGGCAACATTTGGGAGAATGGCTTCCTGGAAAACGCCGCGCAGTATAACATTTGGACTAAACCGCTCCGGGTGTTCATCCAGTTCGCGAAGAATTTCTGCTGCATTCCATTGCAGCCCGCGACTCTTCACCTCGAACCTTCCATCTACCGCCTCGATCCTTTCCCTTTTGTCATCTATCAAATAAAATAAATTGATCTCCCTGCCTGAGGCCTGCACTTTGTAATGTTCATCAAGAGCCTTTATTGTTGAGCTTATGGCCTTATGTGAGAATTGATCGTGCAGTTCCGTGGCGATCACGGGCTGAAATAATCTTTTTAAGCCAGCATTATCGGGTATTAAGGCAATAAGTCCATATTCACCAAATAATGCATTCGCCAATTTCAGTGAAGCCTGCTGTATGCTGGATCCTTTTTCATAGCATCGGCGAAATAGCTGCGTTATCTCTTCACCATGCGATTGTATATGCAACTGTCCCTCCATCTCGCTTATCACACGCAGCAGTTCATCATCCACTTTCATCCTGCCAACTGAGCCTGTTTGTTTTGTATCCCACGTATAAACCCGTGCATTGATGCTGATATGGTTTAGCTCCGCAAGGTCTGCGTCTTCACTGCCGATAAAATAAATCGGGACGAACCGTGTGCCCGGAATCGCGTCGTTTAATTCCTGCGCCAGTTTTATTGCGTGAAAGATCTTGTATACCGCGTATAACGGGCCAGTAAAAATATTCGGCTGATGAGCGGTGGTAACGGTGAATGTATTCTCGTCGAGGAGTGATTGAATGTTTTTGGAAGTGGCATCAGAAACTTCCAGGTCTTGATATTGTTTCCTCAACTCGCTGACCAGGATTTCACGATGCTGAAAACTTTTTCTTCCCGCGATCGCAGATTTGACGCCTTCAATATCAGGTTTGTAATTGTAAAATGGTTGAAGCTGTGGGGCGCTTTCC
>DASQJI010000341.1:0-12672 GCA_035631175.1 Parafilimonas sp. | reverse complement strand
TAATCGCAGGCTTCGTTAAACTGGTTCATGTGCAGATAGTGTTCACGCAAATGTGATGTTTTTTTTTAAGCCCGGGTGTTTGATTTTCGCAATGTAAAGCGATCGTTCTAAATGACAAACGAGAAACTGATTGTGTTGAGGCATCAAAAATTGATGATCCAGTGAGCGACGAGATCAGTATACTTTTTGACGCTTTGTGACCTGGCGTCTTTGTGGTTTCTGACCTTTTGAACCACGAAGATTCGAATATATGAAGAGAGGGCAAAAAAATTGAGATGGTAAAAAACAATCGCGCGGCACGTTCTACTTTATCGCGCAGCCTATTGCTTTTGTAACCGCAGGATTTGGCTGTTCGCCCTTTTCCAATGCGGTGATAGCATTTTCAACGTACTTGTTTTCCACCGCCGAAGGATCCTGGGAATTGTCGTCGATCGCGCCAATGTATGCAACGGAAAGATCTTTCGTAAGCAAAAATACATGCGGCGTACGCGTCGCGCCGAATTTTGGATACACTTGCTGCTTTTCATCGAACAGGTAAGCGAACGGATATGCTTTCTCCTTTGCTCGCGCCTGCATCATTTCGTAACTGTCTTCCGGGTTGATTTCGGGATTATTAGGATTGATCGCAACAACGGGATATCCCAGCGGCGCATACTTTTTATGCAATTCAATTATTCTTTGTTCATATGCTTTTGCGAAAGGACAGTGGTTGCATGTGAAGACGACGATATATCCTTTCACATTCCGATAATCTTTTAGCGACACCGTTTTCCCATCGACATTCTTCAACGCGAAATCTTCGGCTTTGTCACCGATCGTATAACCCGCCGGTGACGTAAGTTTAAAACTGCTCAGCGTACTCATCACCACCACGGACCAGAAGCTGATCAGAAATATTTTTTTCATAGCTCTCATTTTTAAATCAACGAAGAAAATCTAATTAAGATGTGCGCCAATCCAGCTTTCGAGTTGTTTTTGAGAGTCGAATCCATGCCCATAAAAAAATTTTTCACCGTGTACTATCATCAATGTTACCGGGATCGCGCCGTCCCATTGGCTGTCTACATGGGGTATCCAACTGTTTGCATCGCCGTCTGCAAGTAAGACAACTTCCGGTTTTATTTTTTTGTTTTTGACGAATGGTATCACCTGTGTTTCAAGTTGCATTCTGAAGTCGAGGCTAACCAGTAATATCTTGAATTTCTTACCAGCGAATTTTTTTTCGAGCGACTGGAAATAAGGAAGTTCTTGAATGCACGGTTTGCACCATGTTGCCCAAAAGTTCACAAGCAACGTTGTATCGCCTGACGTGTGAAAACGCGATTCGAGTTGCGGGAAAGAATCGTATACGGTGACTGTTTGCGACTTCACGTCAGTGATGGTCACCAGCATGAAAAAAATAGCGGGCCAGTATGCTTTTCTGCTTCCCTTCATATTGCGTGTGTCTCCGCCAATTTAGAAAATACATCGGCGTGTACAGTTCAGTTGATGATTCTTTGCGAAAGATTAACGGCCTCTTTCAATAATCAATCACCTGCTCTACGATCGCATCGGGGATGTCGCGCCATTCATATTGCTGGTTCCGAAGTTGTGGTTCAAATCCTGCGTCGCGGATCGCGCGCTGGATTGTTTTGTACGTAAAACGATGGGGCGCACCTGCAGCGCTGACTACATTTTCTTCGATCATGATGCTTCCAAAATCATTGGCGCCGGCATGCAGGCAAAGCTGCGCAGTTTGTTTTCCTACTGTGAGCCAGCTTGCCTGTATGTTTTTAATATTGGGAAGCATGATGCGGCTCATCGCGATCATACGGATATATTCTTCGGATGTGGTAAGATTATGAACACCGCGTATGCGGGCGAGCAATGTATCAACATCCTGGAACGTCCACGGAATGAACGCCAAGAACCCTTTTGCATCTTTTGGTTTTCTGTCTTGCACTTCGCGTATACGTGCAAGGTGAATGAACCGTTCTTCGATCGTTTCCACGTGCCCAAACATCATCGTTGCACTTGTCGTGATATAAAGATTGTGTGCTTCATGCATGATGTCAAGCCATTCATCGGCACCGCATTTGCCCTTACTGATGAGTCTTCTTACCCGGTCCACGAGGATCTCTGCTCCCGCACCCGGAAGTGAATCAAGCCCTGCCTCTCGTAACGCTATCAATACATCGCGATGTGATTTTTTTGAAACCTTACAGATATGCGCAACTTCGGGAGGGCCGAGTGAATGGAGCTTTATGTTAGGATATTCCTGCTTGATCTCGCGAAAGAGATTCGTATAAAATTCAAGCCCGAGCTGTGGGTGATGTCCGCCCTGTAGCAGCAATTGGTCGCCGCCAAATTTTAAAGTTTCTTCGATCTTGCGGCGATAGGTTGGCATGTCGGTGATGTACGCATCGGGATGACCGGGCACACGATAGAAATTGCAGAACTTGCAATTGGCAATGCACACATTCGTCGTATTCACGTTGCGGTCGATCTGCCAGGTTACTTTTCCGTGCGGCACCTGTTTTTTCCGAAGCTCATTTGCCAGATACATCAATTCAGTAAGCGGCGCCCGTTCAAAAAGGTAAACACCTTCTTCCACGCTAAGGAATTCAAAGTTTAGCGCTTTCTCATACAATGCTGCAACACTCATACTTAAGTTTTTTATTCAGAAACATTGCGTCCTGCCCATCGATTGTGCCAACGGTTAACGGCAAAATTACTGAACAATAACTTCTTGGAGGACCGTGTTGAAAGGAATACCGCCAACCTTACAGTTATTTTAATGGTTTGGACACAAAATCAGACAAACGTAATTTCATGTCAGCACAATAAATTCCTAAGCGTGGTACAGCATAAAGGCCATATTTGTTTTTCAAGAATGATAATGGGGTTGCTTTTCATTTTTTTCAGTTGCGGACTTTCTGCACAGGAAGAATTTGTTCCACCACCCGCTAAGCTCATTACCACAATTCCTTTCACATTACTCACAGGTGGCATTGTTATTCTGCACGCAACGCTCGACGATTTCAAAGACACGCTGAATTTTGTGCTCGACACAGGCAGCGGCGGGATCTCGCTCGATTCAGTTACCTGTGCCTATTACAACTTGCCAACAGTACCCAGCGACCGTTTGGTCAGGGGAATTGCCGGAGTAAAATATGTTTCGTTCACGCATAATCATAAACTCAATTTAACCGGAATCGTCGTCGATAACCTGGATTTCCACATAAATAATTATGACATTTTATCAAGTGCTTATGGCATGTCGATCGATGGCATAATAGGTTACACCTTTTTCCGGCGTTATGTAGTTACGCTCGACTATGACAGCCAGGAAATGAAAGTGTACACCGCCGGTACATACAAATATCCGCGGGGTGGTTATTTACTAAAGCCGCAGTTTTCCACGTTGCCTATGCAAATGGCAGGCGTTAGAGACAATGCGGATATTACCGGGAAATTTTATCTCGACACCGGCGCTGGTTTGTGTGTTTTAATGAATGATGATTTCGCAAAAGACAGCGCGATCTTTAAGAAAAAAAGGAAATGGTATTTAACACAGGCAGAAGGGTTGGGTGGCAAAACGGATATGCAACTTTCAGTAGTTAGAGATGTAAAGCTTGGCCCGTATCGCTTCCGCAATGTGCCTGTGTATGTTTTCGATGACCAGTATAACGTAACGTCTTATCCGGTTTTGGGTGGACTTATCGGCAACGACATACTGAGGAGGTTCAACATGGTACTCAACTATCCGCAGCAGGAGATCTATATTAAACCGAATAAGCATTTCCTCGATTCATTCGACTATTCCTACACCGGGCTTGGCTTTTACCTGATCGACGGCGCCATCAGGGTTACGGATATTATTAAAGATTCGCCGGCAGAAAAAGCCGGTTTCCAGTTTGGTGATGTTATAATCGGCGTTGAAGCGAACTTTTCCAACAATATCCAGGCTTATAAAGTGCTCCTTCAAAGTGCAAAAGCGAAAGTACGTGTGATCATCATGCGCAACGGTCAGCCGAAAGTGCTCGAGATACGGGTGAGAAGCATTTTGTAGTTGTATGATGTCGGATCTCTGATCTCTGATCTCTGATCTGATGTCTGATCTTGGATCTGTGATGTCTGAATCTCGGATCTCTGATGTTGCCTAAGTGCTAAACCCTAATTCCTAATTCCTAAATCTAAACTCCCAAATCCTAATTCGTAAATTTTTCCGCATCTTGCACCGTCCGTAAAAATCGACCATGATCCATTATAATCGTTTTGTTCTTGACAATGGGCTTCGCGTAGTTGTTCATGAAGATACTACAACACCGATGGCGGTTTTGAATGTATTGTATGATGTAGGTGCGCGCGATGAGAACCCCGCTAAAACCGGCTTCGCTCATTTATTTGAACACCTGATGTTTGGAGGCAGTATAAACATCCCGGATTACGATGGTCCACTTCAGCGCGCCGGCGGGGAAAACAACGCTTACACGACCAACGACGTTACGAACTACTACTGTCAACTACCCGCAGAAAATATTGAGACTGCTTTTTGGCTTGAAAGCGATCGCATGCTGAGCCTGGCATTTAATAAGAAAAGTTTGGATGTACAACGCAAGGTTGTTGTCGAGGAATTTAAAGAACATTACATCAATAAACCCTATGGTGACGCGTGGCACAAACTGCGCGCACTGGCTTACAAGCAACACCCTTACCAGTGGATGACGATCGGCCAGTCCCTTAGTCATATTGAACAGGCGCGCCTTGAAGATGTAAAAGCATTTTTCTTCAAACATTATCGTCCGGCGAACGCAATTGCTGTCGTGGCAGGAAATGTTACAACAGAGAAAGCAAAGCAGCTTGCAGAAAAATGGTTCGGTCCGATAGAACCGGGAGAAAAATATATTCGCAGGTTACCGCAGGAGCCAAAACAAACTTCGTCCCGCGAGTTGACTATAAAAGGCGACGTTCCGCTGGACGCATTGTACAAGACCTGGCATATGCCCGGCCGACTAGATCCGGGTTATCATGCCGCTGACCTGATCACAGAAATTTTAGGCGGAGGCGGTTCGTCGCGATTGTTTCAAAACCTTGTGAAGGAGAAGCGGCTATTCAGCAATATCGAATGCTATCATTTCGGCAGTCTTGACCCCGGTTTGGTAGCGATTGAAGGGAAACTTGTTAAGGGCGTAAAGATGGACGATGCGGAAAACGCGATAGAAGCGGAACTGGAAAAGA
This sequence comes from Parafilimonas sp., assembly GCA_035631175.1. Taxonomy (GTDB): domain Bacteria; phylum Bacteroidota; class Bacteroidia; order Chitinophagales; family Chitinophagaceae; genus Parafilimonas. The sequence goes on along the minus strand of DASQJI010000341.1, from coordinate 7,452 downwards.
TCAAAACACAGCTTGTCAGCGACGACGAATTGCAGAAAGTAAAAAATAAAACGGAGAGTATAATAGCGTTTGAAGACGTCACCGTGATGAGCCGTGCTAACAGCCTTGCTTTTTATGAACTGCTGGGGAACCCGGAACTGATCAACGAAGAACTCGCAAAATACAACGCCGTAACCGCTGAAGAAATACGGTCTTTGAGCGAGCAGATCTTCGATACTGCAAACAGCAATGTGCTTCGTTATTATTCGAATAATTGATAAGGGCGTTGCAATTGCCTGTTCGCGTTGCAGATTTCTGCTTACGTCGGGTGGCGGGTCTTTCCTTATGTAGAGATGAGAATGCAGCGGATTGTATTCCCGAGTGAAAACGCATTCTACAGCGACTAAAGGGTTCCTAACGAGGGATCTGCAACGCAAACGAGGGATGCGCGACGCAGCGAAAAAGCGACTCGACACAGTCTGGCGCATCATTTGCAAAAATTCAACCTTTAATCTCTTATGCCGGAAGGCCCTTCAATCGTCATATTAAAAGAACAAGTTCGCCAGTTTAAGGGAAAGAAGATCCTGGATGTTGCCGGCAATTCGAAGATCGAATATCACCAACTGCATAACAAAAAGGTGATTGACTTCAAGAGCTGGGGGAAACATTTTCTCATTTGCTGCAAAGGAATCACACTCCGCGTGCATTTCATGTTGTTCGGGTCCTATCGCATAAACGAACGGAAAGCGACACCCGCGAGACTTAGTTTACAATTCGATAACGGCGAACTAAATCTTTATGCATGTTCCGTGAAACTATTTACTGAAGATCCGGACGAACTATACGACTGGAGTGCTGATGTGATGAATGATGCATGGGACCCTTCGAAGGCGAGGCAAAAATTAAAACAGATCCCCGAAACGATCGTCGCCGACGCATTGCTGAACCAAAATATTTTTTCAGGTGTTGGAAACATAATAAAGAATGAAGTGTTGTTCAGAATACGCGTTCATCCAAAAACGAAAGTCGGTGACCTGCCATCAAAAAAATTGAGCGAGCTCATTAAAGAGGCGCGCAACTATAGTTTTGATTTTTTAGAATGGAAAAAAGCTTTTGTATTAAAAAAGCATTGGCTCATTCATACAAAAAAAATATGCCCGCGCTGTAACATTCCGGTTCACAAAGAACATGTGGGTAAAACGAACCGGCGAACGTTTTTTTGCGAGAACTGCCAGGTGTTGTATCAGGGAATTATTTAATCATTGACTGTCAAGCCATAACATGCCTATGGCAAGCATAACACGATAAATGCGCACAAACGGTACGTATTTTGAACATAGACCCAAAAAAATGATTATGAAACAACTTTCCATTTTCCTTTCAATGGTCCTGTTTTTAGGATCTAATACACTTAAAGCGCAACAAACGGCTGTCATCACAGGCAATGAGCCAGGTTGGTATAAGATCGCAGAAAAAGTAGTTGATTTTAAAGCGGACCGAGACCAGTTCCTTATAGAAGGTGCAGATAAATTCAGAGCTATCCAATTAAGGGTCACTGATGCACACGTTCATTTTGAGGATATGAATGTAGTGTATGATCTGCCCGGTACGCCCGAAACTGTTAAAGAAGATGTAGAACTGAGAAGAGATTTCAAACCAGGAGACCACAGCAGAGTAATTGAATTGCAGTTTCCATGTTTGAAATTGCACCAGATATCTTTTGTTTACGGCACTGTTCCAAACGCGCGTTACGAAAAAGCACATGTGGAAGTTTATGGTTTGAAGTAATCTGGTTTGAGTGCTGCCCTGCTGGCTTCATAAATTGCGGCGTCGAAGGATTACGTGATTAGATCGCGGCACTGAAAAGTACAGGCCTTTCCAACGTTTGCGCGAACCGAAATGGGTAAGAGCGAAACTCTGTCAGGTTATTTTTTCGTCAACTCATCAATCAGTGGCAACTGGTAGCCAATAATTTTTTCCCTCGCCGTTTCCAGATCAAACCATGCGGCTTTGTCCACTTCAGGCACCTGCATGCGTTTGCCGGAGCGCGGCGGCCAGTCTATCCAGCATAAATTACTTGCAATATTTGCTGTGTCGAAATCCTGCTCAACGGCAAATGCATAAACTATTTTGTTGCTTTTTGCTTTTACAGGTGAAAGCTCGATAAAGTCTTTGACTATAATCTTTCTACCGAGCTCTTCTTCAAACTCCCGTTGCGCAGCGACAAGAGCATCTTCATCGTCGCTAAATTCGCCTTTCGGGATCGACCACACGCCGATGTCTTTCTTCGCCCAAAACGGTCCACCTGGGTGTACCAACATCACCTCCATTTTCTTATTTTGGAGCCGGTACAACAAAATGCCGGCACTTTTTTTACCCATCTTATTCAGTCTGAATTTTTAAGTTTTTGCAAGCTAAATCGCGAACGTTACTTTTGCGCAATTTACTTTAATGAACCATACGCTTTCTCACAACGAATCCATCCCGTCTTCAAAGAAAAAAATAATCGTTTTAGGCAGCGGCCCCAACCGCATAGGCCAGGGAATCGAATTTGATTATTGTTGCGTACATGGATTACTTGCCATTAAAGAATGTGGCTATGAATCGATCATGGTCAATTGTAACCCGGAGACCGTCTCCACGGATTTTGATATGGCGGATAAGCTCTATTTTGAGCCGGTTTACTGGGAACACTTGTGGGAGATCATTGAGCTCGAAAAACCAGACGGAGTAATTGTGCAACTCGGCGGACAAACGGCGCTTAAACTCGCCAAAAAACTCAATGAAAAAGGGATCAGGATTGTTGGGACATCTTTTGATGATATGGACATTGCGGAAGACCGCGGCCGTTTCAGCGATCTTTTGAAAGAACTGGAAATTCCTTATCCTGAATATGGCACCGCATTCACAGCCGACGAAGCGATCGAAGTAGCGAAAAGAGTTGGCTTCCCGGTGCTGGTTCGTCCGAGTTACGTTTTGGGTGGACAAAGAATGCGCATCGTGATCAACGATGATGAATTGGAAAAAGCGGTCGTAAGTTTATTAAAACACATTCCCAATAACAAGATATTAATTGATCATTTCCTCGATCGTTGCCAGGAAGCCGAGATCGATGCGATCTTCGACGGCGAAACGTTTCATGTGATGGGAGTGATGGAGCACATTGAGCCCGCAGGTATACATAGTGGCGACAGCAATGCGGTGCTGCCCGCGTTTAATCTTACTCCGCTTGTGGTGACTACGATGGAATATTATGCAGAAAAAATTGGGCGTGCATTGAATATCCTGGGCCTGATCAACATACAGTTTGCAATCAAAGACGGAAAAGTATACGTAATTGAAGCGAATCCCCGGGCGAGCCGCACAACGCCCTTCATTGCGAAAGCATATCAAATTCCGTATCTCAATATCGCAACAAAGGTCATGCTTGGCCAGGTGAAATTGAAAGATCTCAACTTCGATAAGAAGCTCGAGGGCTTTGCGATCAAAGAGCCCGTTTTTAGCTTCAACAAATTTCCCAACGTAAACAAAGAGCTCGGCCCTGAAATGAAGAGTACCGGCGAGGCTATTCGTTTCATAAAAGACCTCCGCGACCCTTATTTCAGGCAACTGTATAGGGAAAAGAGTATGTACCTGAGCAAGTGATTTTTGCTGCGGGTCGATCGTTCGCTGTGCCGGCTGCAAACGTTTTTCTAAAGTTTACCGCCAAAGAAGTAATCCTCGTCGCCCAACTATCACTACGTTTTAAATTTGCGTTTGAATCGTTAACGAATGAAGTGGGTGGTTTACCTCATTGCACTTATAACCTCTACTATTGATCTACGCGCTCAACCGGTAAGCGTTGAAAACATCATAAAGCAAACATGTGAAGAAGCCGGCCGTGAAAACAAAAACGCATTCATCATTTTTCATGCGTCCTGGTGCGTATGGTGTCATCGGTTGGACAGCAGTATCAATGACCCTTCGTGTGCGAAATTTTTCAGCGATCATTTTGTGATTGAGCACGTCACAGTTTTTGAAACCAGCGCGATGGAAAAATTAAATAATCCGGGCGCAGAGAAATTTCTGACCGATCATCACGCACATGATCAGGGCATTCCGGCGTGGTTCATCTTTGATAAAGATGGAAACTTGTTAGCGGATTCGCAGAAACGTCCTGCGGGTGCCGGTTTCGATACGGAAGGATCGAACATCGGCTGCCCGGCAAACGGGCAGGAGGTAGGTTACTTTATTGAGATCCTCAAAAAAATAGCGCCGTTGTCCGCGGAAGAAGAGCAATCAATACGATCAAGATTTCTAAAGAATAATCCGCATCCCCAATAACAGCACACATCACCCGCGTAACGCAATTGTAGACGCGTTTTCCCAATCCCTTTTTCTCACGCTATTTAACTCTCTGCCGGGCGGCATCGGCACGAAATTTTCAAAGTAATAGTTGTAATCAAAATGATAAGTCATGGTATCAATTATTGCAGGTTTAGCATTTATTGGAGCAAGCGCGGCCATATTCATTTACATGAGTAAAAGGCCTCCGATGCGGGAGGAAGGCTTTTAATTTTGATTTAAGTATCGTCGCCACCCGACGAGCTTTAGATCTTTGGCGCCTTATACCTTTAATCTGAATACAATCAATGTAGTTTGCCGATAATTTAAATTGGCAAGCTTTTAGGGACTAACAATCTAAAATTTAAATTATGCACATTAGAGCTTTTGTCAATGGCGTCCTCGTTGGAATATTGCTCGGCGTTTTATTTGCACCAGAAAGCGGCGAGGAAACGCGCAGGAAGATCTCGCGCAGAGCGCAGGGTCTGAAAGACACGTATGACGACCTGGCTGAAAACGTTTCTGACACTTACAACCGTGTCAAAAACAAGGCGGGCGAGGTTATGAACCAGGCAAAGAATGAATACGTAGATACGGAAAGCGAAGGAGATTCTTTATACCAGGCATAACCGCCGGTTTTTAGCAGGCTTTTCATACTTGATGCAGTACATTCGTGTGCGTGCTAAGGGGCGCTGTTAAAAACTATTTCCATAAACTTTCACTTCAGATAAAAATTGCAGGCGGCATCGTATTGATGTTACTCGCCTGTTTTTTCTTTTGTTTTCCATCATCCTTGTTCAATGCCGCTACCAGCTATGTGATCGAAGACAAGGACAAAGATCTCCTAAGCGCCTCCATCGCGGAAGATGGACAGTGGCGCTTCCCGTATGATAGGGACGTCCCTGAGAAATTTTCGACATGCATTACCACATTTGAGGATAAAAGATTCTGGTACCATCCCGGTGTCGATCCGGTTGCTATTACACGTGCGCTGTGGCAAAACATACAGGGCCGTAGCGTTGTAAGCGGCGGCAGTACGTTGACGATGCAGGTGATGAGGCTAAGCCGTGGCCCAAAAAGCCGGAATGTTTTTAATAAGCTGCTTGAAACGATTTTAGCAGTGCGGCTCGAATGCACGCATGATAAAAAAAGCATCCTTGCATTGTACGCTTCAAACGCGCCGTTTGGAAGTAACGTCGTTGGGCTGGATGCGGCATCATGGAGATATTTCGGCCGCGGTCCGAATGAACTAAGCTGGGGTGAAACGGCGGCCCTAGCCGTTTTGCCTAATGCGCCTTCGCTGGTGCATCCCGGCAAAAATCAAAACGAACTTTTACGCAAGCGAAACTTTTTGCTCGACAAATTAGTCGCATCGAAGCTGATCGATTCAACAACTTGCCACCTCGCAAAATTAGAACCGCTTCCCGGCGAACCAAGAGCACTGCCTCAGCTTGCACCACATTTGCTCGACCGGTTTAAAAGAGATCTGGCCTCAGCGAAAAAGAATGGCGACAATGTTTCCACCGGCACACGTACCACGATCAACATGCAGCTACAGATGCAGGTGAGTAATATCATTAATGCCCGTCACCACGATTTAATGGCAAACCAGATCAACAATGCTGCTGCGATGGTGGTTGAAGTAGAAACGGGAAATATTTTGAGCTATATCGGAAATATTTATGAACCGCAGGATTCTTCGCTCGAGAGTCATGTTGATGTACTTGCAAGTAAAAGAAGTCCGGGCAGTACACTAAAGCCTTTATTGTATGCGTCATTGCTAAGCGATGGACGTATGTTGCCGCAACAGCTCGTACCTGATATTCCGACGCAGATAAATGGATATGCGCCTGAGAATTTCGATCTGGGATATGATGGCGCCGTTCCGGCTAATCGTGCGCTCGCAAGAAGCCTTAATATACCGGCGGTAAAAATGTTGCAGCAATACAGGTATCAAAGATTTTATACGGTGTTACAACAATGCGGTTTCACAACGTTGAACCACTCTTCAGATTTTTACGGAATGAGCCTGATCCTGGGCGGTTGCGAAATTTCGCCGTACGAGTTGTGCGGTGTCTATAGCAGCATGGCGAGAATGTATTTGCATCAAAAAAATAATGATGGTAAATGGAATGCAGACGATTGGTTCATGCCGAAATATAGCGACGAGCTTCCAGCTACGAGGCATGAGCGCGAAGCAGAACTTCAAACGTCAAACCTCAAACCTCAAACAGAGTTGTTTGATTACACATCGTTGTGGCATACATTCAATGCAATGAACGAAGTGATGCGCCCGGGCGAAGAAGGATTGTGGAATATGTTTCAATCTGCAGAACGTATCGCGTGGAAAACGGGAACAAGCTTTGGCTTTCGCGATGGATGGGCTGTCGGTTTTACACCGAAATATTGCGTGTTGGTTTGGGTGGGCAATACGACAGGCGTTGGGCGGCCTGATCTAACGGGAATCAACACCGCTGCACCGATCATGTTTGACATTTTCAGGGCATTGCCGTTATCGAAATGGTTTTCCCCTCCGCAATATGATTTTATGTATTTACCGGTCTGCCATCAATCAGGTTTCAAGGCGGGCCCGTATTGCACGAATGTAGATACAATGCTTGTTTCAGTGCACGCACAAAAAGCTCCCGTATGCCCTTACCATCGCATCATACACCTCGATCATACAGGTACGTACCGGGTAACGGACAATTGCGAATCGCCTTCAAACATGGTTCACCAGGCATGGTTTGTTTTGCCGCCCACGATGGAGTTCTATTACAAACAGCACCATGCTGACTATCGCTCTTTGCCACCTTTTGCAGCGGGTTGCGTGAACGAAACGATCGCTGCGATGGAAATAATTTATCCGCAGGAAGGCGCGAAGATCTTTGTACCAAAAGAGATAACGGGAGAGAAAGGAAGAACCATCTTTTCCGTCACCACGCGCAATGCAAATTCAAAATTATTCTGGCACCTCGACGACGAATATATCGGCATAACAGAAAACTTTCACCAAATGGCAGTGAACCCCGCACCGGGGAAACACACGCTTACAGTAGTTGATGAAAACGGCGAATCCGTTACGAGAAATTTTGAGATCGTGGAGAAAGGAGAGAATGAGTAATGAGTAATCAGTAATGAGTGGCGATT
>DASQJI010000340.1:0-2170 GCA_035631175.1 Parafilimonas sp. | reverse complement strand
GTGCACAAAGTGCAAACACAAGTTTATCCAATCTTGTTTCACCCACTGCAGTAAATATTGACCTGCTGCCTAATAAAGATAATAAGCGCGACCTGGGTTCATCGGGTAAGTCATGGAAAGACATCCACCTCGATGGTTCAGTGTATGTCGGCGGAAGCAGGTTCTTGTCCGCAAATACAGGAACGGGAACTGGCAATACAACCGTTGGCGCCGACGCATTCATCAATAATACGACGGGCTATAGCAATGTGGCCGTTGGGAACTCTGCTTTACGAAGTAACACGATGGGTTTTGGAATGGTGGCAGTTGGAGATTCTGCCTTGTTTAGTCAAGCAGTGAACAGCAATGGTTACTATAATAATACTGCAGTAGGAATTAAGGCTATGTATTCTAATACTACCGGTTGGGAAAATACGGCAACAGGAGAGTACGCACTTTATACCAATACCACCGGTGCTTTGAACACAGCGATCGGCGGCACGAGCCTTTACTCAAATACAACGGGTTCTGCAAACACAGCAACCGGGTTCTGGACACTTTTTTACAACAGTACGGGAACCGGCAATACAGCTAATGGAAACGCTGCACTTTTTGATAATAGTACGGGTTCGTTTAACACCGCTATTGGCGAATACGCGTTGTCTAATAACATTTCCGGCTCAACCAACACGGCAGTTGGCTTCCTCGCCATGGACCAACACACTTCCGGTTATTCAAATGTTGCCGTGGGGGCCCGGTCATTAATTTATAGCAATGAAAGCAATTTAGTGGCAGTAGGGGATTCCGCTTTATACTGGAACGGCTTCAACGTCCCCGCCGGAGCAGGCCTTGTTGCTGTTGGTTCCAAAGCACTTTTCAATAATTTATCAGGCAGTTCAAATTCAGCTTTTGGTTATCAGTCATTATATAAAGGCACAACGGGTTCTTATAACGTTGCTGCAGGTACCTATGCAGGAGATAATTTAACAGACGGCTCAAATAATACATTTTTGGGCTATAACGCGAACTCCGGTACCGGCGGGCATATTATTAACGGAATGGCATTAGGCTACCAGGCATCCGTTACAAGTAACAATCATGTTGTGATCGGAAATTCATCTGTTACAAGCATTGGTGGTTTTGTTAATTGGAGTAATCTCTCTGATGGCAGAATAAAAAAGAACATCAAACAAAATGTACCCGGTATTGAATTCATTAACAAGCTTCAGCCCATCACTTACAATTTGGATCTGGAGGCTGCAGATAAAATAATTGATCTGCCGCAAAGAAAAGCTAAAGATGGAAAAACAATCCAGCCTTCGAACTTTGAAGCAGACGCACGGAAAGCAAAAGAACAGATTGTTTATACAGGATTTATTGCACAGGATGTAGAGAAAGCTGCCAAAAGTTTGAACTATGATTTTAGTGGAGTTGATAAACCGGATAATGCGAATACACTATATGGCTTGCGTTACAGCGATTTTGTTGTGCCGCTTGTAAAAGCAGTGCAGGAGTTGTCTGCGAAGAATGATGATTTACAAAAACAAATTGATGAATTAAAACAAATGATTGTTTCAAATCAGTCATCTGCCAACGGTCAACTGTCAACTGTTATTGTTTCTGCATCGTTATCACAAAACATTCCAAATCCATTCAATCATATAACAACTATTAACTACACATTGCCGCAGCAATTTTCGTCGGCCAAAATAGTTGTCACCGACAAAAGCGGCAAGGTTTTGAAAGAAGCCAGCCTGTCAAACAGCAAAGGCTCTATTCAACTTACCGCATCAACGCTTTCTTCGGGCACTTATCAATATTCGTTATATGTTGATGGAAGATTGATCGACACAAAACAATTGGTTGTGGCGAAATAAAAAGCGTTGCAGATGCCTCTTTAGGTTGGTATGACGGGAGAACAATTTCTTGGCATTTATGTTTTTTCGTGCTCATTGTGCTCTATAAAAAATCCAGGAGCACGAAGTGCACCACGAACCGCGAAGTACACTAAGATTTGAACGAGACAAATATTTTTTCATCTCACACTTTGTGTTCATCGTGTCTTCTTCGTGCCCGTTGTGCTCCAAAATAAATTCAGGGACACGAAGTGCACGACGAATCACAACGGGACCGTTCTATTTAATTTTTTTCCTAAACTCATATTAAGGCTTTACATTTAGAAACGACAAAA
>DASQJI010000339.1:0-2244 GCA_035631175.1 Parafilimonas sp. | reverse complement strand
TCACCCGAGAGGATTTCAATATTGGAAGAATGAGTGGCTGCAAAACCGCCGGAGGAGGTTAATAGAAGAGATGCCGATAGGATAGCTGCTGAGATGAATTTTTTTCCTGAAAATCTTAATAATGCCTGTTTCATAATTGTTTTTTTTTGTTTTTTCCAATAAATTCTATTGTTCATCAACAGGCAACCGCAGGCCAACAATCATTAAGGCAAGCAACATATTTTCAAACTCAATCCTTTAAAGCTTTAAGTTATTGTGTATTTGGTACACATTGATACCACGGACGATGAAAGGTAACCCGTTCCCGATAATCTATTTGTTTGGTGCAGATTTCAAGTGATTCTGGCCCAGCGCTTTCCAAAGTGTGTCTTTTAGTTCATTAAGCCCTTGGTTTGCAATAGATGAGATAAACACGTGGGGTATGTCCGCTGGGAGATCTTTTTCAATCTCCGCTCTTAGCTCCCTGTCGAGCATATCGCTTTTGCTGATCGCGATCACGAAATCTTTTTGCAGCATTTCAGGGTTATATTCACTCAGTTCATGTAGCAGGATGTCAAACTCCTCCTTAACGTCTTTACTGTCGGCGGGTATCATGAATAAAAGGACCGCATTGCGTTCGATGTGCCGAAGAAACCTGTGTCCTAATCCTTTGCCTTCGGACGCTCCTTCTATTATACCGGGCAGATCAGCCATACAAAAAGAAAGATCGTCCCGATATGCCACGATCCCAAGCTGTGGCGTTAGTGTGGTAAACGCATAATCCGCGATTTTAGGTTTGGCGGCCGTTAGCACGGAAAGCAGAGTGGATTTTCCTGCATTTGGAAAGCCTACAAGGCCTACGTCAGCCAGCACCTTCAATTCAAGGGTCTTCCATTCTTCTACGCCAGCTTCACCCGGTTGTGCATATTCGGGCGCCTGGTTGGTAGCGGTCGCAAAATTTGTATTTCCTAATCCGCCTTTTCCTCCGCGAACCCAAATCACTTCCTGTCCGTCATCCAGTATCTCGGCCTCCTTATTTCCCGTTGCTTCGTCTTTGGCAATGGTGCCGAGCGGCACTTCAATAACAATGTCTTTTCCGTCCGCACCGGTGCGATTATTCTTGTCGCCCGGCTGGCCATTTTCAGCGATCACATTTTTATAATAGCGAAGGTGCAATAACGTCCACAGCTGTTTATTGCCACGAAGAATAATGTGTCCGCCTCTTCCGCCGTCTCCACCGTCCGGACCAGCCCTTGGATTGAACTTGGTGCGCATGTAATGCCTGCTGCCGGGGCCGCCATTGCCACTTCTACAGAATATCCTTATATAATCTATGAAGTTGCTTCTCTCCATTCAACGGCAAAGCTAAATCCTTGATTATAAAAACCGGCAGGGAATAGAAAACAAACAGGCCGTTCAAAAGAATGGCTTAAGATTAAAATTGAACGGAAGAATTTTTTATTGACCGACGGGCGTTGCCTGGCTCGCTATTATTTGCCATTGTCCTTTTGTTTTCAACAGCACATCCGTAAAGCGATTCTTATTTAAATAATTGCCGTTGTCGTCTTTTCCGGAAATCGTCGCGAGGCCGGTAACGATAGCAACGTTGCCTTCCAGGCGCACCTGCATCTCGGATAACGCGTAACTGGTCATTTTTTCCACCGATTGTACCAATTGCTGTTTGGTTATTACGCTGCCTGTCGCTGAAGTTAACTGTGCGTTATCGGCGTATGCGGCAGTCAGAAAAACCACATTGTGTTTTGTAAAAGCATCGGCAGCGCTTCTTTCAATGCCTAAAACAATTCCTTTCTCATCGGTTTGGCAGAATGCCTGCGCACAAAACATAAAAGTCAAACAGCAAAACGCGGTGTATTTCATAAGTTCAGATTTTTTGTGTAAAAATAACGGTCGAAGATAATTGTTGTTGTAACCGGTGAGTAATTTTTCATACTGCACGGTTCGTTCGACACTCCAACATTCGGAATTTGATTCCGCATGGCCCTCCACGAAAACGGAACAAACGATCACGAGCACATCGCTTCGTATAGCAGCGGCGATGATCCATACGCATTTTCGTTGCTGTTGAGCAAGATGGCTTTTCCAGAATCGAATTTCTTTTTTTATTGAACGCTAACAGGCTTGGTGCCATGTGCGACCAGCAAGCGCTAAACTGCTTGACTTAAGCCAGGCGCGGTGATAAGTAGTAGTCATAACGAATTTATTGCTGACGATGCAAGGTAATGGGATTGCTTCGGTAATTGCGCA
>DASQJI010000338.1:0-2475 GCA_035631175.1 Parafilimonas sp. | reverse complement strand
CCGACATCAGGGCTTTCCACTTTGTTGACTATGCTTTTTGCATTTTCGATGAGGTAAACCGTTTCTGCATTTTCTTCCGTCCATTCATCTATTGCTTCGATATGTTCTTTCGTCCTTTCATTAATTAAGAAACGGTTCTTTGTATTTATTTGCGCACCGCGGCCCTGCAAATACTGAATGACATCATCTTTGTTTGCAGGCATTGGTTTCGCATTTGGATTATGATCCAGGTTTTTCATGGTTACCTCCTATCCTTGTAGGAATTTTAGGTGTTTTAAAAAGATAAGCAACAGGGTGAATGAAGTATTGTTTAATAAAACTTCTGCTGCCTGCCGTATTTATCCTTTTGATTTAGCTGGCTCGCTTTCTTATTCACAAAAAGATGCTTCTCGTAAACGTGTATCACGCACGTTACCACTCCCCATAATGTGGAGTCATTGAATTCTTCCATTTCAATATTTCCGTAACGATTATTTTCGGCGACGAGGCTCGCATGATTGAAACTTACCTGTAGTCGACGCACCACGAGATCGCCATTCACGATCGCTACTATTATTTTTCCATTCGTCGCTTTCAGGCTGCGGTCAACGATCAAAACATCTTCGCTGAAGATGCCGGCGTTTATCATGGCATCGCTATTCATGCGAAAAAAGTAAGTCGCAGGCTTGTTGATGATGAGTTGTTCATTCAGATCAATGCCACGTTCCATGTAGTCGTCGGCTGCGGCGCCAAATCCGTTGGCGTTGGCATGAGGCACCTGGTGTTGCGAAAAATGTTTTGACCCGCCATAAGCGGCGTTGTCCATTAGTTCCCCTTCCATATACAAAAATATTTTTTAGCTAAATAATTTAGTAAAACTAAACTAAAATATTTATCTTAGCGTTTTAGTAAGTAATTTTTTTTCACTCGTTTTGTATATGGAACAGGCGTTAACATCTTCTGCCGTGATCGGCTTTCCTTTATCGCAACGTTTTGAATACTCGCTCGTGGCCCCTTGCAAGGATGAGATCTTTCTTAAAATAAGGGAAGAGCAACAAAAATTTCTTCTCGACTACAAGGTTCAACGTTCCAAAACACCGGTACCAAATTTCACTATCGCGAATTTCCTTGCAAGCGAAGAGATGGAGGAAACGGTTATTCGCTGGTTGCGAAGGATCATCAGCGAACAACGCTGTTTTAGTGTGATGCTGAATAATTATGGCGGCGTGCCGTCGCACTGCATATACGCGAGGGTGCAGGATAACAGCCCGTTCAAACGATTAACCAAGGCGCTGCATGTAATTGATCAGTATGTGAGAAGTAATGGATGTCCGCCAGCGAAGCTGATATCGAATCCAAACATTGCCATTGCCGGCAAATTGTCGCAAGAAATCTTTGAGAAGGCGATGCGCGATTATTCACGAAAAACATTTTATGCATTATTTGTGGTGAATGAGCTTCACCTGCTAAAACGAAAAACCGAATACGATGAATACCGGCAAGTGAGCGTTTTCAAATTATCCCAACAATATCCGGAATCATTTAATTAGAAATCTATGGAAGATTTTACAACAACCGGTCAGGAGGAGCCCCAGATGCCAGAGGCATTCGGTGAAACCTTTAAAAATAAATTATTAGCGAACCAATACCTTTTGGTGATGCAACCGCATGAAGAATTATGGAATCGCATCATGAATGTAAAGAAAGAGTTTGCAGAGAAATTTGATGCGCCTATCGCCACGTGGACAAAGCCGCATATTCCTCTCGTTACATTCGAGCAGTTTGAAATGGCAGAAGAGCGCATCATCAACCGGTTAAAAAGTATTGCTATGAGTCTGCCGGCTTTTAAGGTTGAGCTTAAAAACTTCGGCAGCTTTCCGTCGCACACGATCTACATAAACATAACGAGTAAGATCTCTGTTGTAAGCACAGTAAAAGCAGTAAGACAGGCGCAGGCATTGATGAAAATAAACAATGATAACAAACCGTATTTTATTACGGAGCCGCATTTAACCATATGCAGAAAGCTTTTACCATGGCAATTTGAAAAAGCATGGGCGGAGTATAAGGACAAAACATTCGCAGGAAGATTTATTGCAGATAAGATCAGGTTGTTGAAACGACGGGCTGGCGAAAAACGATATGTAACAGCCGCTCTCTTTGCGCTGGAAAACTTGCCAGTGGTTACGCAGCAGGGAAATTTATTCGGTCGCACATTGTGAGAATCCCATCTTGAAAATGGAAATGCTTAGAAAAGGTCAACAGTGTCCCAGGTCCTCCTCGAGCGTGCGGAGCCGGCTCGGATTTTATGCAGTGGTCGATTGCAATAGTTTTTATTGCTCTGCAGAACGCGTATTCAGGCCGGAGCTCAGGGAAAGACCGGTCGTAGTGTTAAGCAATAACGACGGTTGCATCGTCAGTCGCACGGATGAAGCAAAAAGATTAGGAATTGAAATGGCAGGCCCGTATTTCAAAGCCAGGCCTTTGATAGAAGAG
>DASQJI010000337.1:0-29917 GCA_035631175.1 Parafilimonas sp. | reverse complement strand
TAATTGTTTTGATTGAGCCATTTTGCTGCATACATTCCTGCTTCGTATTGTAAGATCAAAGGATAAAACACAAGATTGAGAAAGAGGCAAACTGCTATAGCAAATGCATATGATAATAGCAGCATGTCAATCATGAAGCGTCGTTTCCTTCGAATGAAGGTTATGATCATCACTGCCAGTGCAACGCCTGAAGCTATATACCCGTGTGGCAATCGTCCATAAAAACTCGCGACAGCAACAGCAAGAACTGCAAGCAGCACCAGTATCTTTTGAACGGTGAGTAACGTGTTTTGATCGCGAGCCTTTTCCGTGGAAGCGAGCTCATCAGCCACCATCATACTTAATTGCGGAAAAAAAATAATTATGTAGTGCGGCAGTTGAAATCTTGATAAAGAGAATAATAAAAAACTCAACCCGGCACTTCCGTAAACAATCCACTGCGCAGGATTTTTCACGCGGGTCTTTTTGCGCAGCAGTCGTATAAAAGCATAATAGAACAATAGACTCCATGGCAGAAATGCCCACAATAAGGTATGGAGGAAAAAAGACGGGTCGCCTTTCCCTTGGATCGGGCCCGTATTAAAAAATCTTCCAAACTGGCTGTCCCAGAAAAAAAACCGAAGGCCTGACACGCCAGTGCATCCATATACAACTTTCTCAGGATGCAGATCAAATTGAACGTACAGGCAATACAACTCAGGCGTTATAAAAATTAATATCAGCAAACCTAGTATCCACCAGCGCGCGCTGCGAAACTGCCGCCACTGCCTCGTAATGATCCAATAAACGATCAATCCTCCGGCAACCGTTAGCAATATGAAAATGCCTTTGGTCATGACGGCGCACGCGGCAAATACAGCACTCGCAAACAGATTTGTCCAGGTAAATTTTTTATACAAGCGATATGTGTAATAAATGCCGCCGATGGTCAATGTCGTCAGATAAGGTTCGGCACGTACATCAAAGTTGGAGATCACTCCATGCAGCGCAATTACATATATGGCTACGGAAATGCGCGCAACGTTTTCGTTATAGATTTTCTTTGCCACCAAATAAGTGAAACGAATCCCGATCAACCAGAACAAGAATGCCGGGAACTTATATGCGAAGGAGTTAATGCCGAAAATTGTATAACTCAGGGCAGTGATCCAAAAGGGAAAATGCGGCTTATCAAGCCAGTCCTGCCCATTGGCGTACAAGTTTATCCAGTCGTTGGTTAAAACAATTCGTTTGGCGATGCCTGCGTACAACGCGCCATCGGGTTCAAGGATAGGTGTGAGCAACCCGGTACCGTTAACTACGATGCCCGTCAGTAAAAACCAGGGAAAGATCCTTTTTAGCGACAGGTCCATCGGAATAGTTACATGCCCAACTGGTTCATGATAAATTCAAAAATGAAATTCCAGTTGTCGATCGTCTGGCTTGTGCTTTGCCCGGATCCATGGCCGCTGTTATAATCCATATGCAGAATGACCGGGCTGATCTGCCCTGGATTGTTTTGCAACGCGGCAACAAATTTTTTTGCATTCATCGGATCTACACGGCTGTCATTGGCTCCCGCCGTAACAAGCATCGTGGGCACATTTACGCCGCGCCTGATATTGTGATATGGCGAATAACGCAACAGCCACCTGAACTGTTCCTCATTTTCCGAAGAGCCATACTCCGGTATCCAATACCGCGCAATCAGAAATTTATGGTACCGGAGCATATCGATCAAAGGAACTTCGCAAACGATTGCTTTATAGAGATCGGGCCGTTGAGTCGCGATCGCGCCCATCAATAGCCCTCCATTGCTTGCCCCCATAGCAACAAGCCGGTTAGGTGTCGTGTATTTTTCCTTAACAAGCCATTCGGCGCAACTATTAAAATCGTCAAAGCAATTTTGCTTGTTTGCCAGCATACCCTCCTCGTGCCATTTCTCACCGTATTCATCGCCGCCGCGAATACCGGCCTCCACAATTACACAGCCGCGGTTGATCAGCGCCGCATAAAATCCGTAAAACTGTGGTTCAATGCCTGCGTCGAATCCGCCATAGGCCGTTAACAACACCGGGTTATTTCCGTCAAGCTTCATGTCTTTTCGATGCACAACGAACACGGGCACTTTTGTACTGTCTTTCGATTTGAAAAATTTTATCTCACCAACAATGTTGCTCATATCAACAGGCAATATTCGCTGATAATATAAACGCCATTTAAAATCGGAGGCGGAAGCAACAAAGATCTTCGGCGTTGACGTGAAGGTGTTTAGTGTCAAATAAACCGAATCTTCTTCGCGGTCATAGTTTATGCTGCTTACATTTCCAGTCTCCGGCAGCTCTATCTGTTTGATTTTTTTTCCTGAAAGATCATAAAGCGTCAACCGGCTTTGAATATCCTGTTTATCCTGGATGATGATATTATTTTTCGTGACGATATAATTCTGGAGTACTGTTTCACCTTCAGGGATCAATACTCTCCAGTTCTTGTACTCCGGGTTGTTCTTATCTGCGACCATCAGCCTGTAGTTCGGCGCATTGTCATTGGTAAAAATGTACAGCTTATCGCCGATCGCATCGGGATATGCGTTGGATTTCCTGCTTTCATAAATCAATTTACCAGTGTCGAAGACACCGGTATTTCTTATATAAGCCTTATTTGACCAAAAATTACTTTCACCATAAAAGCTGACGTCACTGTAACGGTTGTCATATACAAAGTAGCTGTTTTCTGCATCGGTCGTTGTGCCGATGAACATCGCTTTATCTGCAGGCTCGCCAACCGTTAACCAATACGTTTTTAGCGGAAGTTGTTTATTCACATCGTCCTGGCTGCGCAGCGTTATGTACGCGTGTTGCTGATCTTTCGCCCACTGAAAGTTAAACGTGTTCTGTATTGGCGGATACAAGATCTTTCCGGTCTTTGTGTCGATGAGATATGTTGTGGTGATCTCTCCGCCACTTTTTTGTACACTGATCGCGGCACGCTCGCCATCATAAGTATACACTAATCCCGTGGTAGCAGTATTTCCGGAAGTGTCTAACTGCAGGGGATCCCATATCAACTTTTTCTTTCCGTCGACAATGGTATACAGTTTCGATTGTTTGTCGCCTTTCCGCTTTATGGTTTGAAAAACACGTTTACCTTCTTTATCAAGCGGCCCTTCATAATCCAGGTCGATGTAGTTGGCAATATCTTCACGCAGCCCCGCGTGTGTCTTCTGAGTCGACTGCAAATACTGAATGCCATAATCATGTTGCGCCTTTGTCCATTCGATCACTTTCTCATCGGATTTATCTTCGAGCCAACGATAATCATCAGTAAGTAATACGCCATGTAAAGTGTCAGTCACAGGGATCGCGGCTGTGGCAGGCGGTTCAAATTTCTGCTGCGCATCTAATTCAACAAGACAAGCAATAAAAAACAGGCAAAGACAGTATTTCATATAAACAGTTTGAAGACAGATTTGCGCAAAATAGAGTAAAATGGGAAAATATTCTCCTGAGCAATAGTTTCGAGGAAGACTAGAATTTGAAATACACGAACAATCTTCCGAAATTTTTACTATCGTTTTCTATGCGGTGGTATGATTGTTTGATATGCGGAAGCTGCAGAAAACGTTCGACCTTTTTTCGTAATTGTCCCGATCCTTTTCCGGGTATGATTTCTATTTCGCGGATCTTTTTGCTGATAGCTTCTTCAAAAGCAGTTTGCAGAGCCTGGTCGATTGCGCTGCCATTATTATAAATGTTGTGGAGGTCGACTTTGATTCTTGCCATGCTGAGCGTTCACGGCTCAAGATAATAAAAAGGCGTAAGCAGTGCTAATGCTTACGCCGTTAATAAGGTAGTTTGCTACCTTACTTAAATATCGTCTGTAACAGTTCCCCTCCTTCCGAAAATCAGTGACAATATGAAAAGTACAATGAACAGGAAGAATAAGAACTTAGCGATTCCGGCTGCTCCGGCAGCGATACCGCCAAAGCCAAATATTGCAGCAATAATGGCGACGATCAGAAATATCACAGTCCAACGTAACATAACTTATAATTTTAAAGGTTATCGAATAAACTGTATATTCAAAATACCATGCCATTATCTTGTTTACAGACGTCTACCTGCCTTTTTCCAGGGCCAACCGTCTGCAGGTGAAGAATTAATACCATAATGCGTACAAAATTTTCCTCCTTTTGTTCCCGATAAAGGTGCAGGACGAGGAAACCGCAAAATATTGTTAACGGAATCTACGTGCAAGCTGTGTAATTGCCACCGCTAAAGTGTGGAATTAATTTGTCTTCGTCGCGCATAAATCCCAGCTTATCGGAGGTAAGGGGATACTTAAGATATTAGAGGAGGTGCATTTGTTCGTCTCGCCCAACAGTTCTCCGGAAGTGCAGCCGAAAAATCTTATTGCAATAGTTCCCGTTTTACATGTCGGGAATCATGAGTGAGCACTCTTTCTGTTCCGGAGGCAGCGTGCCGTGGTGCGCTTGCAGATATTGCCAGTTGTATCGACTGTTCAAAATTAGCCGGTGGCTTTGTTTTTTGAGGCAGATTGCAGATTTGCCCGCATCATGTGAAATGGGAAGTGGCGGGGACAGTTAGCCTTCGCAAATCGCTCGTGTATCGACAAAAAAAATTTGATACAGACGCTCGTTTTAGCGGTTTGTATGGCTGACAAATATGTTTATCTTTCTTCTTTAAAAACCAGGATTTGAAACCATCGAGCACTTGCCGGGCTGTATTGGCTTTCGTTTGCGCGATCAGTTTTTATTCTTTATATGCGCAGGCTGCAGACGAGCCTTCTTCATCAAAAGGTAACGTATCAGCAAGCAAGCTGTTCAAAGATGAACAATTGCTGCATCTGCGATTGTCTGCGAATTTTCGCGCAGTACAGAAAGACCGCGACGATGATCCTGGCTATCACCCGGCCAGACTTAGCTACAAGAATAGCGATAGCGTAGACGTTTCCATTCCTGTCAAGATCAAGGCACGTGGTAATTTTCGCAAAGACAGGAGTAATTGCATTTTTCCGCCTCTATGGCTAAATTTTCCAAAACATCATGACGATTCAACGGGACTGTTCATGAACCAGGAAAAACTCAAACTCGTCACCCACTGCCAGGGCGATCAGTATGTTATCCGTGAATGGCTCGTTTATAAATTATACAACCTGGTAAGCGATAAAAGTTTTCGCGCAAGACTTGTAAAAGTTGATTACATCGATTCATCAGCGAAATTAAAGGTTGATTCGCATTATGGTATTTTGCTTGAGGACGAAGATGAGATGGCTGCGCGAAACGGTGCAATTCTTCTGAAAAGGAAAATGGTGCCGCCACAGGCAACTGATCACGAAGAATATTTAAAAATGACATTGTTCGAATACCTCATAGGAAATACGGACTGGTCCATTCCTTACCTGCACAATATCAAATTGATCTCGCCTGATTCCACGCACGTTCCGTATACTGTGGCCTACGATTTCGATCATGCCGGGATCATCAATGCCCCATACGCAGTCCCGGCGGAACAGTTGGGAATTCCTTCCGTCCGTGTACGGATCTATCGGGGTTATTGCCTTCCATACACTGATTTTGATGAAACAATAAAATTTTATAACGAGTTAAAAGAGAAGATCTACCAGGTCTACACAGGTTGCAGTTTGTTGCCTCCGAAATATATCAAAGAAACGACGGGTTACCTGGATGATTTCTACAAGACCATCAATAACGAAAAAACGAGGTTGAAAGAATTTGGATTGCCGTGTACCGTAGAAGGAAAACAAAATATTCTTATCAAAGGTTTGAAGGGTTCTGATTAAATATATCTTCAATTTGAGCGATGGAAAAAACAATTACCGAGTTACGAAACATTGTTGCGGAGTTTTCAAAAAAATTCCACGATCTGTCCGACGAGGAATTATCCGCCGAACGCGGCGCGGGCAAATGGACCAGGAAGGAGGTAATTGGGCACCTCGTAGATTCAGCTCAGAATAACCTGCGCAGATTTATTTGCGGACAATACGAGAAGAAGCCGCCAAAGATCATTTACATGCAAAACTTCTGGGTGTCAGCCAACAACTATGGTGCAATGTCAAAGGAAGACATTATCACGCTATGGAAGTTGATGAATGAAAGAATTTGCGCCGTCTTACAAAATATGAATGTCGAGAACTACAACATGAATTGCGATACAGGAACAGAGGTGCCTGAGTTGCACACCTTGCAATGGCTTGCACACGATTATAACCGCCATCTCAAACATCATCTCAACCAAATCATACCCGACTCATTTGATATTATGTATCCTTAACCAGAATAAAAACGATGACAACATTACCGTTAGAGTCTATCCCTGAGAAAGAAATTTTTCCCGGTTATTTTGGCCGGTTGATCCACACCGATAATATGACACTTGCCTTTTGGCGTATTGAAGCCGGCGCTTCTGTGCCGGAGCACTCGCATGTGAATGAGCAGGTTGTAAATGGCATTGAAGGCACATTTGAAATGACGGTTGCTGGCGAAGTGGTGGTCGTGCGTCCTGGTGAGATACTGGTGATCCCTTCAAACGTAAAGCACGCGGGAAAAGCGATCACAGACGTTAAGATACTTGACGTATTCTATCCTGTGCGCGAAGATTACAAAAACCGATAACGCAGCTCTCAAAAAACTAATAGTCGACGTGATACGCAAATAATTGCGGATGGCTGGTCATATCGGCAATGGTGCCCTGGATGATGACCGTTTTTTTATCCGAAGATAAAGCGGCCTTTTCACCGACCAGTTTTTTTGCGGGAGACGGAAGGTGGATCGTGGTTGTATACGTGTACGATTTCATCATCTCACCCGATTGTTGCAATTGCATGAACTGCTCATTTTCCTGCATAGCTTTCCATTTTTCTTGATTTATTTTTTTGTCGATCATGCCCGAATTGCATGTGGTTGTGTAGATAGATGAGAGATCCGGCATTTGGCTATCGGCGGTATCTGTCGGCATTGATTTGTCAAGACCTGCGCTTTTCATCATCATGTTCATGCTGCTTGTTCCCGAATTCAACGCCAGCAATTTTTGCAGATCCTGCATGTTTTTGAAAGGAAAGACAAGCTGCATTTTAAAAATGTTATCGGCCTGGTTGGTAGTTATTCTAACGTGCGCATTTTGCAGCAATTGCTTCTCGTCTGCTGTAAGCGAAGTGGACGTGTCAGCAAAACTTTTTAAACTGATGGTGCTATCCATATCCGGGATTGAAGTGGAATTTTCAGCCGATGAATCCATAGAGGCAGCAGCTCCGACGAAGGATAGCAAACTGCTCAGGTCGATCTCTTCTGAGTAGGTGCCGGCTCCGTTTGCACTGACGTCGATGTCCTCGCTTACATTCATGCAGCCGAATGATAAAAGGACAAGAAGGACTGCTGTGCAAAATTTTTTCATTGAAAATTATTTTTGGTTATTCCTTGCCCAAAGGTCGGCGTTTTCGCGCTGCTGATGTTTTCTTTCGGTCGGTGTCACAGACGTGGATGTTCGAATCCTTTTCCAATATCGTCTTTTATTTGGACTTCTGTGACGGAGCCATATTTAGCAGCGATCTTTTTTATTTCTGAAGCCTTTCCTATCAATACGAACTGCAAACTGTCTTTTAAAAAATATTTTTCGATGATCGCGTTTGCTTTTTCCATCGTTACTGCATTTACGTTCGTCTCAAAATTATTTATGTAGGATTCATCATATCCGTACCAAAACATATTGGTAAGCAGGTGGGCGAGCTCCTCTGTCGTTTGAAACCGCGGGGGAAACAAACCGATCATATAGTTTTTAGCCGAGGTGAGCGTTTCCTCGTCCAGCTTTTTATCGTGTAAACGATTCAATATCTCAAGCGTCTTGTCGATAGTTGGCTCCGTGGTCTCATTCGCCGTATGTGTAGAGATCTGAAACACACCGCTTGTTTTAAACGTTGTAAAGGTACTGCGAGCGCCATAGGTAAGTCCTGATTTGATACGCAACTCATCGTTTAGCCACGATGTAAATCTGCCTCCAAAGAAAGTATTGACTACCTGGATCGGCAGGTAATCAGGATTATTCCTGGTAACACCGATCCCACCTATAAGAAGTGTTGTTTCTTTTGCGTCCTCCTTATTTACAAGCAGTACTCTTTTTGTAGCTGGCGGATCAAAAGACAGTGAAGGATTTTGACTGCTTGCGTTTGCTGATCCCTTCCAGCCTGAAAACAAATTTGTGATCGTAGCTTTCATTTCGTCAGCCTTAAAATCGCCGACGACAGCGATCGCTGAACCGGCTGGCGAGTAGCGGGATGCATAAAAACTTTTGAGGCTGGCAGAAGTGAGGGGAGTGAGCGAAGACACAGTTCCTGAAACGATATTACCGTAGGCAGCATTGCCAAAAAAGAATTTATCCCAATACAGGTCGATCACATCTTCCGGACTTTCCTTTGACTGGTTCAAATTAACCAGCTCGCGTTTCTTTTCTTTATCAACCTCATCTTCCGGAAAAGTTGGATCAACCAATAACTCCTTTATCACTGGTAAAAGTTTGGCTTGGTCCTTTACTGCCAGTTCCACACTTACATCGGCCACTTCCTTTAAGCCGGAAATGCGGTACGAAGCGCCTGCAAAATCAAATGCCTCTTCGATCTGTTTTTTTGTGTAGGATTTTGTTCCGCATTTTAAACATGCAGCAGTCAGACTGGCGAGCCCTGCTTTTTCACCATCATAAATTGCGCCGGCAGGAACCACCATGTCAATACTCATGATTGGCACGTCATGTTTTTCCATGAGGTAAACGGTGAGGCCGTTCTGCAGTTGGAATTTTTGATAACCAGGCAGTTTGTAACGAGGATTCGTTTGTGCTTTTGTTAGGGTTGCCGTTAATAAGAACATTAACACCAACACCACCTGCGAATTTTTTTGCATGCCTTAATTTTCTACATTAGATTTTAGAATGCCAACTGTCCTGTTCGATTTTTTGAAGTATTGGTTTGCTACCCGCTTTACGTCATCGACAGTTACATTGTTATATGCAGCAGGAGCATTGAACATTTTTCTATAATCGCCAAAGAACACTTCATAGTTTCCAATGTTTTGAGACTTCCCATTGATCGTTTCGACGTCGGAATAGAAATCCATCAATTTCTGGTTCTTCACTTTTTGCAATTCGGTCGGTGTAATTCCGTCCTTTTTTATTTTATCGATCTCATCAAAAGTTGCTTTCTCGACGTCCGCTTCCTTTACACCCTCATTGCATGCGACATACACATTAAACTCAAAAGGATCGAAACATAACGGGAGGTATGTAAACACATCTGTTGCGAGTTGTTTTTGGTCTACAAGGGATGAATACAATCGCGAAGAATTTCCTTCTGATAAAATGGAATTCAAAACGTCAAGTGCATAGTAGTCGGAATCTTTTGTGGCAGGCACATGATAACTCACCATTAAATAGGGAGTTGTCACGTCCTTTTGCACAACCACTCTGCGTTCGCCGGTTTGTGGAGGTTCGATAATGTGAACAGGTCTTGCAGGCGGCTGCGCAGGTATTGGCTCCATATACCGCTGTGCTAATTTTTTGACCTCGTCCAGGCTAACATTACCCGTGATCACCACCACGCAATTATTCGGCGCGTAATAGGTTTTGAAATATTTTTCGAGGTCGTCCTTTGTCCAATTCTTAATATCACTTTCATAACCGATCACAGGCCAGTGATACGGATGCTGGTTGAAAGCTACTCCCAGCACGGCCTGGCTCAAAGGTTCCCACGGAGAATTTTCAAGGTCGGTGCGCCATTCTGAGTGTACCACTTCCCTTTCGCTTTCGATCATGGCAGAATCAAACGCCAGGTTGGCAATGCGGTCTGACTCGATATCAAAAAATAACTCCAGTTTCGATGACGGAAACCAGTCGGTGTAAACTGTTACATTCTCCGTGGTATACGCATTATTGGCGCCGCCGTTAAATTCTTCCACCTTGTCAAGCATTTTCGGCCCATATTTTTTGGCGCCGTTGAACATCATATGTTCAAAAAAATGTGACAACCCGGTGATGCCTGTGTACTCATTGCGCGACCCAACCTTAAAAAACAAATACATGTTAGCATTGGGAATCGAATTGTCCTCCATAACAAGAAACTTCATGCCATTGCTAAGCGTGAATGCGTGTACGTCCTCGGCTTTTAATTGTGCAGATAACGGTTTTGCCAGTAACAACAGCAGGCAACCGGCGACATATTTCATAAGCGCATTTTATCGGCATTAAATATAGAATGGAATTACCAGCGCGCAAGTATTGCGGTGATCTTTTTTAGAACTGTGACTCCGTTAGTGCGATATGCGAGAGAAATTACACGATACGCCACCTGCCCTGGCCGTCGTGCGTATACGATAATCCATTGCTCATTTCATATACGTTAGATCCCTCGTCGGGGTCCTTGTAAATTTTTTTCACATAAACCATGATGCTGTCGTTAAGTCTCGTAAGGTAGAAGATCAGCTCATGTATGGTAGGCAACACTTCAAGTAGCCATTTCTCTTCATTATCTTTTACAGATGCCTGGTGCATGGTCAATGGTTTAGAAAATCGCAGAAAAAATTATGCCCTATGCGGAGAAAATACGATAATTCTTTGTGAAGAAAAGACGCTCTGTATTGTGTAAAAATTACAGGTTACCTGCCTGGTTTATTTTATTTGGAAACGGTTCGAAACCGTCCTATTTATCATGGCGAATAACACCTTCAAATGCGAACGTTTGTTTTCCCATACATTTCGTGTAAGCCAGGTCAATCGTTCAAGATATTGCACCAAAAAGAAACACTTATAAACCAGGCGGCCTGGTTTTCAAAAGGCGTTATAAGGTGGCAGTGAAAGACTAAAGCAACCCTTGCTTACTCATGCTCAAACACCTTCTTCACTTCATCAAGATGCCGGACAAACTTATTGATGTCAGGGTCATAACCGTATTTGATATTGCTTAGCGGATTTTGGTTTGCGTCAATGAACATATACAAAGGCTGCGCATTAAAGCCAAACTTATTGATCTCGTAGTCGAGATTTTTTTCGCCAACGGTTGAGATTCTTTCGCCTTTTTCGTTATCGTATTTTTCGTTAGCCGGCAAGTCAGACGGTTCGTCAACGTATAAACTCACCAACACAAAATTTTCGGCAATCCGTTTCAACACCGCGGGATCGGCCCAAACCTGTGCTTCCATCTTCCTGCAATTCGCACATGAGTAGCCGGTGAAGTCGAGCATGATGGGCTTGTGTAAAAGTTTTGCGGCAGCGATTCCTTCGTCAAGATCATAATACGCTGTTAACCCGTAGGGCGCCGCGATCTTGTCCGCCATTTTCTTTGGTGGGAGTACACCGGTCTCTTCTTTTTGTGCTGATGAAACAATATTTTTTGTATTAGGATCGTAGAGGTTGAAATCCTGCGTGTAATCAGGCGGTATCCATCCGCTGAGCGCTTTCAAAGGTGCGCCCCACATGCCGGGCAAAAGGTAAAATGCAAACGCAAACGACGCGATAGAAAAAAACAACCGCATCATGCCCACATGCTTCACATCGGTGTCATGATAGAATTTTATTTTTCCGAGCAAATAAAATCCAAGTAAAACGGCGAGTACGATCCACAAGGCAATGAATATTTCGCGATCGAGCACACGCCAGTGATAGATCAGGTCCACGTTGCTTAGAAACTTCAATGCCATTGCAAGTTCGATGAATGCAAAACTGACTTTAACTGTATTCAGCCATCCGCCGCTTTTGGGCATGGAATGCATCAGCGTGGGAAATAATGCGAGCACCGTGAATGGCAGCGCGAGTCCGGTTCCAAAACCAAACATGCCTGCGATCGGCCCCGCAGCCACACCTTCAGATGAAAGGTAACTTAGTAACTGACCCGCAACAATGCCGGTACAACTGAAAGAAACGATCACCAGTGTAAGCGCCATGAAAAATATGCCCGCGTATCCGCCCTTGCCTGCAAGTTTATCGGTATGCGTTGACCACGAGGATGGCAGCGTGATCTCAAACAATCCAAAAAACGAAAGCGCAAAGGCAATGAAGATGGAGAAGAAAAAAAGATTGGTGACCGGATGCACAGCGATTTTATACAAAATAGTTTCACCAAACGCAAGAGTAAGCAATGTGGTAGGGATGCCATAGATGAGCACGATCGACAGCGAATACAAAAAAGCACTCTGGATACTTTGACGGCGGTTGCCATGATGATGCATGAAATAGGTAACGGTGACCGGGAACAGCGGGTAAAGGCATGGAAGAAAAACGGCAAACAAACCGGCTGCCAGCCCTATCCAGAAAAAATTCAGCCATCCCTTCGGCGCTTCGTTGGTGACTATCGCATCTGCGAGTGATGAGTTGACCGGAAGTATGGTTAGCTCGAACGTTTTTTCACCATTTGGAAATTGATCCGCCTTTTTGCCAAGCCAGCTGAACGAGCCTTTAATAGTCGCGCTGTCTGTTGATCTCAGTTTAAGCGGGTATTGAAAAACCGCGCTGTCAGCAAACGCCTTAAAGCTCGTACTTGTAGATTCGTCTTTTACGATCTGAAAGTTCTTCGACTCGATGATGTTTGTATCGGCAAGATACTTTGACGAAGCGCTGTCCAGGTACAACTGCGAAACAAAAGCGTCGTCTTTGCTTTGAGCTTTTGGTGAGAACAAAAGAAAATCTCTTTCCGCGTTTGCGCGTACAACCAGGTAAACAACCGAATCATTTTTTCTTTCGGCGGAAAAAGAAAAATGAACCGGATCGTTTTGAGCAAACAGGATTTGACAGGAAGCTGCAAGCGCAACAATGAAAAATAATTTTTTTTTCATGCAGTTGGTGCTTGCATTTACTGAAGCTGGATGTTGAAAGGAATGGTTTTGGGCGGAAGACACGTTTTGTCGTTACACACCATATATTTTATATTTCCGGAAACATTTGTTTTTACTGCAGATTTCAATTTCACCGATTGAACAAACTCAACCTTGTCGGCAAAATATTTCACATCTACACCAAACAGATCGTCGTGCTCGGTCTTCAATTTCCCATTCTCTTTTACCGCACCGCTTAATAACACAAGTGGATTTTTATTGAAGCTAATGGAAGTTGGGACCGGGCCATCTGCCGGTGTGTGCATCGAATAGATGTGCCACGCAGGCGAAAGCGTTGCAGCAATCGTGACCGTATATTCCTTATCCGAATTCTTTTCAGCGCTATAGTTCCATTTAACAGGATCAAGCACTTGGGCGTGCAGTATTGTCGCGCTAATTATTGCAAAGAGTAATATGAAGATTTTTTTCATTCGGGATCAATTTAATCCGAGGACGCTGAATATTTTTCTTCCGTCTGTATTACCGAGCGCAACGGAAGATGCACGCTCGGGGTGCGGCATCATGCCAAAAACGTTCCCGGCTTTATTGCGGATACCTGCTATGTTCCTGATTGCATGATTTGGATTAAAACTCTTGTCCACATTCCCGTTTTCATCACAATAGTAAAAGAGTACCTGCTGATTTTTTTCGAGATCGTCGAGCACCGGTTCTTCGGCAAAATACCGGCCGTCGCCGTGCGCTATCGGGATCTTATAGATCTCACTATTGTTATCTTTCAAAAAAACATTCTTGCAAACAAACTGTTGGTTGCCGTTAGCTAAAAGTACTCCGGGCAACAGGCCGCTTTCACATAAGATCTGGAACCCGTTGCAAACTCCCAGTACTTTGCCTCCTTTATTCGCAAACTCGATTACGCTTTCCATCATCGGGCTTAAACGCGCGATCGCGCCGCAGCGCAAATAATCACCAAACGAAAATCCTCCGGGTAAAACAATGCAATCATCGTTAGTGAAAGCTGAAAGGTCTCTGTCTTTATGCCAGAGCATGATCACTTCTTTATTAAGATCGTTCTGAAGAGCATCCTGCATATCCCTGTCGCAGTTAGATCCGGGAAAAACAACAATGCCAAATTTCATGTGTAACGTTTTTAAAGATTATCCGATCCGAACAACATCACAAATAAGCTGGTGAAGTGAAGATTTCGTAAACCAGGTCTTTAACAGGACACAAAAGTAAAATGTCTGACCCTAAAATCCCTTAATAGTTTGCAAACCAGTTGTTATAAATCGTCAAGGCGAGGAGCGCCCAAAACGATATCGTTGCAAAAATGTGGCGTGAAGAATCGCTGAAGGTAAATCCTGTATAGCACGATG
This sequence comes from Parafilimonas sp., assembly GCA_035631175.1. Taxonomy (GTDB): domain Bacteria; phylum Bacteroidota; class Bacteroidia; order Chitinophagales; family Chitinophagaceae; genus Parafilimonas. The sequence continues at coordinate 15,718 of DASQJI010000337.1, read as the reverse complement.
CGGGGACCATTACCAATAAAAGCGCCGTGGGCCATGCATGCTGAATGAACAACACACCGGGAATAGAAAATATAAGAAAAACGAAAACGACCGTCCAGCTTCGACGTACCTGCATGACGTCGCGTTTATCTTGCTGAACAGAAAAGACGCCAAACAATACAATTGCGGTTGCCACAGCAAGCGTTGTGATCAGGATCGGTAATTCCTTCAAAGGAGGAACCGTTAAGTTGAGCAACTGCTCCGGCAGGGGCAATACGCGCAGGTTATCTTTTAAAAAAAGGATGGCCACTAAGAAGTACAGTGGTGTGAGAATTCCAAAAATGAGGACAAACCACTCGTTTAAACGAAAGGTGCGCATGAGAACAAGGGCGATTAAAACAATTATCACCACAGGTAGTAAGGGGTAATAAAGAATAAAAGCAATTCCTGTTAAGAGACCCAAATTGTAGATCGTGGGTCTTGGGTTCGTGGCGTTGTAGAGGCGACAAGAGCCATGCATGATCCAAATCAAAAGATTGCAGGCAAGTAACGCGGTCGAGATCTGGTTGAAGGCGGGTAACAGGGATGACAGGAGCAGAAAAGCTGCGGCGACCGTATAAGATTCTTTCCGCAGCATCTTGAGATCATTTATTACAAAATTCAACTGCAGCGCGGTGAGGAAAATCAGGATCACATACATCATCGCCAGCGTGTATGGCTGCAGGTTTGTGAACGGGCTCACTAGGTAATAAAAAAAACCCTCGTTGGGGTTCACTATTAAATGGGGCGGATTGATCAACGAATAAACGTGCAGCCCAAAGCATAATATGATAAGCCAAAAAACGGCGACGCCCGACTTGTCCCTGAAGAATGCTACCACTTGCTTGCTTTAAAAATCGATTTTAGCAAAACAAAGATAACTTCTGTATTGACAGGGTAACAATACTTCATGGCTGCTAACCTGTTTTGCATAGCGAGGCATGAACTGGTATCCCCTGTCAAGCTCCTTTAGCGTCGGGGCAAGTACGGCTTTACCATTCGGGTCGATGCTTTCTGCCTGAAGCAACAACGTTCTTCGTTCGAACTGGTTAAACAGAAAATTCACCTGGCCCGCGCCAATATATATTCCATATCCTATGAAGTTGTCAGAATTATCATCGTATTGCGACTTTGGGATTATGCTTGCCCATTCCATGGTGGCGGTGGAATCGAATGCGATCACCGCAATGTTATCTGCGTAATAACGGGTGGACTGGCTTCCGTAGCCATACGGGCTTGTCCACGGGTAATAATAACTGTAAGGACTTCCGTAGAGGTAGGAATTGGAATTATACCAGTATGGCGAATTATACATGTAATCCCACCGCGAGTTATAAACTCCGCGTGATGATGTATAAGCAGACTCTGCTGCTATCGCAAAACCACCGTCCTTGCGAACGAAGATGTTTTGAAGGAAGTAGTCGTTGAATGCTGACCGGGAAGAACCCTCGCTTTTTGCGTTACTCTTCAACTCGTCGTTGAATGGGACCTGTTTTGCTGCAATAAGCGATGTATCGGTTTCATCCCAAACTGCACAATACAAACCATCTATGTTCCCTCTCTTCTGTTTTGAATAAAACGCGCTCACAACAAAATGGTTTCTCTTGTTGTCAACTTTTACACGAATATTATCTAAAAAGATATTCCCGATATCCAGCGGATAAGAAAAAATCCTTTCAGCTTCTGGTTCTTTCACCATCAGTGCAAGATTCTCCAGGTTGCTGTTCTGCGAATTTCCGGAAGCCTTTACAAACACGATCGTGCCGTCGTTGGCGAGCGAAAATTCAGTGAGAAAATCGTTGTGCTGCTCCATTGGAATAAAGGCTGTGTATGAAGAAAGGTGCGCCAAAGAATCATCGAATAAGCTGCATGAAAACACGTATTGCTGGTCGCCTTTGTTATTTAGTTTATAAACAGCAATCCTTTGTTTGTCCTCACTGTATAACACATTGTAGACCTTGTTGCTGGCGAAAAAACTAATGGCGGTGGTATCCAGAACGATCGGGTCGCCCATGATTTTTCCGTTGGCATCTATGCGGGCAGCCATACAACGAATAACATTTTTTTTCTGATATTGATATACGAAGTAGAAAAAGTCTTTGTAAGCAATAATATCCGAGTTAATTAATTTGTCAGGAAGAAAATCCATATTCACACGCTCTAATAATTTCATAGAGTTATCATAAACTGAAATAGCGTGCGAGTTGCGTACCTGCTTATAAACAAGATACTGGTTGTTCAACTTGCCAATTATGTCGAAGTCAATAGAGCGAACATCGTCTTTTTCAGGTTCGGAATAAAAGATCCTTTGGGCAGGAGAGAACAGGTGTAATAGGGTAAGTGCCAGAAAAGTTAGGAGAACTTTTTGTATCATCTCGCTTATTAATTAACGCTAACAAATGTAAGATTTTAAAAAAGTGTTTAGTTGATTATTAACTAAGCCATTGTAATTTTTTTTAGCTGCAATAAGAACGAGTGATAAAGTGATTTCAGTATACATTTGTACAGAATTTAAGCTGGGTTCAATTCATATTTGTGAACAAAAGTATCAACAGAGTTACAGCCGCCGGTCTTGTTGTTGCGCTAGGAATTATTTACGGAGACATAGGAACTTCACCCTTATATGTTTTCAATTCGATAATTCATGGCAGGTTAGTAAATGAAGCATTAATTATCGGCAGCCTGTCGTGTATCATCTGGACTATTACCCTTCAAACTACCATTAAATATGTAGTTCTAATTTTAAGAGCAGATAATAAAGGCGAGGGTGGAACCTTTGCTTTATACGCTCTTGTGCGGCGCAGGCGCCGATGGCTTGTTATACCCGCCATGATAGGTGGCGCGTCGTTGCTCGCTGATGGAATTATCACACCGCCGATCTCCATAACATCAGCCATTGAAGGATTGAAGAACATACCGGCAGTAAATGACATTTCAGCCAACACTATTATGTATATAGTGCTGGGCATATTAGCCATTTTTTTCTTTTTTCAACAATTCGGAACCGGCTCCATCGGCCGACTTTTCGGACCGATCATGTTTATCTGGTTCACCATGATCGCCGTGCTGGGTTGTGTTCATTTGCTGGATGATCTATCAATTTTCAGAGCGTTTAACCCGGTCTATGCTATTAATTTTTTAGTAAACTATAAAGGAGCGTTCGTGTTATTGGGCGCGGTATTTCTTTGCACTACAGGTGCCGAAGCCTTATACAGCGACTTGGGTCACTGCGGAAGGGGTAATATACGCGTTTCATGGATCTATGTAAAATCGTGTTTGCTGTTGAATTATATTGGGCAAGGCGCGTATTTACTTGCACACCGGTCTGGCATAACTGTAAGCGACCAGGTGAAAGAACAACTTCATCTTAATAGTTTCTATGATCTCATGCCCGATTGGTTCGTGATCATTGGAGTTGTTGTTGCTACCAGCGCCGCTATAATTGCCAGCCAGGCAATGGTAGCCGGCTCGTTTACGCTAATCGGCGAGGCGCTGCGATTGAACCTTTGGCCAAAGACGAAAGTGAAATATCCTTCGGAGGCAAGGGGACAGTTGTTCATACCCAGCACAAACCTGCTTATGTTTCTCGGGTGTATAGGTGTAGTTCTGTATTTTAAGGAGTCTTCCAGGATGGAGGCTGCTTATGGGTTGGCGATAATAATTACGATGATCGCCACAACAATTCTTTTTGCAAACTATCTCGTCTTGCACAGGCTCAAGGCTTTTTGGATTTACATTTTCATCACTTTCTACCTTACGGTGGAACTTACGTTCCTGGCAGCACTTGCACACAAGTTTTTGGAAGGAGGCTTTATCACCGTCTTGCTGGCCACGCTTATGTTTTTTGTCATGTTCATATGGTACCGGGCGAGAAAGATAAAGAACCGCTATGTTGAATTCGTCAGGCTCGAGCACTACGTTCCGCTTATACAGGAATTAAGCAATGACCGGAGTGTTCCAAAATACACGACGCACCTGGTGTATATGACGAGCGCAAATAATCCGAAGGAGATCGAACACAAGATCATTTACTCGATATTAAACAAAAAGCCCAAGCGAGCCGATATCTATTGGTTCGTTCATGTTGACACGATCGACGAACCTTATACCTGTAATTATGTGGTGGATCACATTATCCCGAATGATATTATCCGTGTTGAGTTCAGGCTTGGTTTTCGGGTACAGCAAAGGATCAATCTGATGTTTAGAAAAGTGGTGGAAGAACTGGTCAAAAACAATGAAGTGAACATTACGAGCCGGTATGAAAGCCTCGAACGAAATAATGTGGTCGGCGATTTCCAATTTATTGTAATGGAAAAATATCTTTCACAAGACAACGAACTGCCGTTCTTTGAAAGGGTCATTATGAAGCTCCATTTCTGGTTAAAAGAAGCAAGCCTCAATGAAGAAAAAGGTTTTGGGCTTGACCCCAGCTTCGTGACCGTCGAAAAATTTCCGCTTATGGTTTCGGCGTTGCCGCGGATCCCTTTGCAGCGAATCTTTACCGAGCCATTTGAAGAATAATTGTTCCTGTTCTCTCGCTCTAACGTGTTTTCTTTGCAGTGTAATTGCATAGGAGCGGTCGAGCAGATGGAACAAGTTTCAATTGTTACAAGTGAGCAAGCAAATTAACCGCATAACGGCTGCGGGTATTCTTATTGCACTGGGAATTATCTACGGGGACATCGGCACATCGCCACTTTATGTTCTCAATGCGATTGTGAACGGTCGACTGGTAAATGAAAAGCTGATACTTGGATCTTTGTCGTGTATTATTTGGACGCTCACCCTGCAGACCAGCGTCAAGTATGTCATCCTCACTTTGAGAGCAGATAACAAAGGCGAAGGCGGGATATTTAGTTTGTATGCTCTTGTAAGGCGCCAAAAAAAATGGCTCGTGTTACCGGCCATGATAGGAGGCGCCGCGCTACTCGCAGATGGCATAATAACTCCTCCAATTTCTGTAACCGCCGCAGTGGAGGGGTTAAAGCAGATCCATTTTTTTTCGGACATCACTACAAAAACGATTGTGCTTATCGTGCTTGCCATCCTCAGCGCATTGTTTTTTCTGCAACAATTCGGTACGATCTCCATCGGCAGGTTATTTGGCCCGATCATGTTTCTATGGTTTGCGATGCTTGCCGTTCTTGGCATCTTCCATATCTCCGATGACATCTATATTTTCAAGGCCTTAAGTCCTCACTATGCGGTCGAATTGTTAACTGCCTATCCAAAAGGTTTCTGGATATTGGGTGCAGTTTTCCTATGTACCACCGGCGCGGAAGCCTTATACTCCGACCTCGGTCACTGCGGTCGTGGCAACATACGAGCTTCGTGGATATTCGTCAAAACATGCCTTATTTTAAACTACCTCGGCCAGGGGGCATGGCTGTTGGCGAACTATAGAGGTGTACAAATCGCCGGCCCGATGGCTGATTCGTTCAATAGTTTTTTCGGCATGATGCCTCACTGGTTCAGGCCAATTGGAATTGTAATTGCAACTGCTGCGGCAATTATTGCAAGCCAGGCCCTCATCTCGGGTTCATTCACTTTAATTGGCGAGGCGCTACGGCTAAACTTGTGGCCAAAAATGAAGATCAATTTTCCGACGGAAGAGAAGGGCCAGTTATTTATTCCCGGCATCAATGCGCTACTATTCATCGGGTGTGTTGGCATTGTACTTTATTTCGAAAGGTCGATCAACATGGAAGCTGCTTATGGGCTTGCTATTACGATGTGCATGATAAGCACGTCGATCCTGTTTGCAAACTATATGATAAGCCGCAGGGTACTGCCGTTCTGGATATATTTATACCTCGCTGTCTATATAACGATAGAAGGTTCTTTCCTCACTGCTAACCTTCAAAAATTTCCGCATGGCGGTTATGTCACGTTCATTGCTGGTGGCGCGTTGTTTTTCGTTATGTACGTTTGGTACCGCAGTCGCAAGATCAAGAACCGGTATGTTGAGTTCGTAAAGCTCGATCATTACATTCCCATGATCCAGGAATTGAGCAATGACAGGTCGGTGCCGAAATATTCAACGCACCTGGTATATTTAACAAGTGCCAATAATCCGAAAGAAATAGAACATAAGATCATTTACTCTATCCTGAATAAAAAACCTAAACGTGCAGATATTTACTGGTTCGTGCATGTAGACATCCTTGATGACCCTTACACTTCTGAATATGCGGTGGACCATATTATTCCAAATGATATCATCCGGGTTGAATTCAGGTTAGGTTTTCGCGTACAACAAAGGATCAACCTCATGTTCCGCAAAGTAGTGGAGGAATTGGTGGCCAATAACGAAGTGAACATTACGAGCAGGTATGAAAGTCTTGAGCGCAACAACATCGTCGGCGATTTCCAGTTCATAGTGATGGAAAAATTTTTAAGCAGCGATAATGAACTTCCCTTTTTTGAGAGGATCATTGTCAAGCTTCATTTGTGGCTTAAAGATGTTAGCCTGAGTGAGGAGAGGGGATTCGGACTCGATCCCAGTTTTGTTACGGTCGAAAAATTCCCGCTCATTGTGTCAACGGCACCGACGATTTCGCTACGCAGAGTTTTTTCCGAAAAGGAAGAAGGATAAGGGGCTATTGGTTTACTGGTTTATTAGTTTGCCGGTGTTCCATCGTTCCGAGAACGAATTCTGTCTCGTAGCAAGAAAAAAAATCCCCCGCAACAGCGGGGGAGTTCCTGGCTCATGAACCCGGAATGTTATGCCGCAATTTGATATCAGGTAAGCATATTAAGGGAAAACACAAATCCAAACATCCTCATGCGGAATAACAATCTTGTTGTTTTGTCTTTACAAAAATAGATTTTTTTTGCCTGAATGAAATAGGCTCGGGATCACGCTATAAATTGATCTGTTTTTCGAGCATCATTTTTCGAAGATTAATAAGCCCATAACGCATCCTTCCAAGCGCAGTGTTAATGCTGCAATTTGTAGTTTCTGCTATTTCTTTGAAACTCATGTCGCCGAAATGGCGCAGCACGATCACTTCGCGTTGCTCATCCGGCAACTTGGCGAGCATCTGGTGGACCCGGTCATAACTCTGATCGCGGATGATCCGGTGCTCGGCGTGATCATTCACCACTACATGTATCACGTCGAAGATGTCCTTCTTGTCCTGCGTAAGAATGGCAGGAGTACGTTTTACTTTCCGGAAATGATCAACACATAAATTGTGCGCTATGCGCATCGCCCAGGGCAGGAACTTCCCTTCCTCGTTATATCGGCGGCTACGCAGCGTATCAATAATTCTCAAAAAAGTCTCCTGGAAAAGATCCTCTGCGAGAAATTTGTCTTTAACGAGGAACAAAATACTGCTGAACAGTTTGTCTTTATAGCGGCTCACCAGGGTTTCCAAAGCAGAGCAGTTGCCCTCCTGGAAATTCAAAATCAGCTGGGTGTCTGTTAACGTGTTACATGTGTTCATAATCGTGCCTTTGGGATAAAGCATGCCACGCCTGCATAGGATTTTTAGTTCAACTTATGAGTGGAATGCCGGGTAGAAGTTCAGAAATAGGCTACGATTTTGTCTTGATTGGTGAGTTTATTGTGTGCAATTTGTAAAAAAAAAGCGAATTCCCCAAATCATCTTTGCTGAAAAAGTTTTTTTCGGTTTTCAACCCATCTTTTTGCATATTTACCGCCGCTATAAATTTAGCAGCAAGCGGGCGGTAGTATGGCTTCGATAAAATCGGTTGTAAATATAGATGGAAATGATGATGGAAAGATAACAACCCACAATATTTTTATCAAAGGGGCAAGAGTTCACAACCTCAAAAATATTTCGGTTTCGTTTCCGCGTAACAAGTTCATCGTAGTTACCGGCGTTTCCGGCAGTGGCAAATCTTCTCTCACCATGGACACGCTTTTTGCAGAAGGCCAACGGCGTTATGCGGAAAGCCTGAGCGCATATGTGCGGCAATTCATGGCAAGGATGGTGAAGCCCGATGTCGACTTCATTAAAGGACTTTGCCCGGCCATAGCTATCGAGCAAAAAGTGATCACAAGGACACCCCGCAGTACTGTCGGCAGTATGACAGAGATCTATGACTACCTACGGCTGCTGTATGGAAGAACCGGAAGAACGATCTCTCCTGTAAGCGGGAGGGAAGTAAAGAAAGACGATGTACAGGACGTCGTCGGCGCAATTCAGCGTACAAAGCCGGGAAGTAAAATTTATATCCTTGTTCCGTTTAAACAACACGCCAACAGGCAGGCACGCGAAGAGTTGAATATTCTTTTGCAAAAGGGTTTTTCGAGAATGTACCTAAGAGACGAAGCGTCTGAAGTCATCAGCATTGACGATTTGCTTGAAATGGAAGACAGGGACCTGAAGCAAAAACTGATCGCTCACCAATCATCACGCAACACTTACGTTCTCGTTGATCGTATCGTTGTAAAAGAATTCGATGAAGACGACATCCACCGCTTAAGCGATTCGATCAATATTGCGTTTTATGAAGGCGACGGCACAATGTTCCTGGATGTGAACGAAACAAAATTGCTTCCCTTCAGCAATAAATTCGAACTGGACGGAATTGTATTTGAAGAACCTGTTCCAAATCTTTTTTCATTTAATAATCCGTATGGCGCTTGCCCAACGTGCGAGGGATTTAGCCAGGTGCTTGGAATTGATCCGGACCTTGTGATACCCGACAGGAGAATGAGCGTGTATGACGAAGGCGTGGCGCCATGGAAAGGCGAGAAGCTAGGTTGGTGGCGAGAGCAATTCGTGCGTGGCGCCAGGTCCATCAACTTTCCCGTACATAAACCTATTTGCGACCTTACAGATGAGCAGTACAAGATCTTGTGGACAGGAAAAGGGAGTGTACATGGTATTGACGATTTTTTCAAAGAGGTAGAACAGAATCTCTATAAAGTTCAATACCGGGTGCTCCTCAGCCGGTATCGTGGCCGCACCAAATGCCCTGATTGCGAAGGATATCGTTTAAGGAAGGAGGCATTGTATGTTAAGGTTGGCGATAAACACATCGGCGAACTGTGTGAAATGCAGGTCAATGATCTGAAACGATGGTTCGATAATTTGCAGTTAAGCAATTATCAGCAAAGCGTCGCAAGCCGGATCTTGATTGAGATCCATCAGCGGATGCAAACGCTACTGGATGTGGGGCTTGGCTATCTTACTTTAAATCGCCTGGCTAATTCGCTCAGTGGCGGCGAGAGCCAGCGCATTCAACTAACAAGAAGCCTGGGAAGTAATCTAACGAATTCGTTATACATTCTGGATGAGCCTTCGATTGGTTTGCATGCGCGCGACACCGAAAGGCTTATCGCCGTCTTGAAACGGCTGAGAGACGCCGGAAATACAGTCGTTGTAGTTGAACACGATGAAATGATGATGCATCATGCAGATCATATCATTGATATGGGGCCGCTGGCGTCGCATCTTGGTGGCGAAGTAGTGGCCGAGGGCGATTTCCAGGAGATCACGGAAAACAAAGAAAGCTTAACGGGAAAATATTTGCGAAGGGAGTTAACCATCCCCGTTCCATCGAAACTCCGCAAGTCAAAACATTCGCTGCAACTGACCGGCGCGCGTCAAAATAATTTAAAGAACATTGATGTGGATTTCCCGCTGAATGTTTTATGCGTCGTGAGTGGGGTGAGCGGAAGCGGTAAAACGACATTAGTAAAACAGATCTTATATCCCGCGTTAAGCAGGTTGAAAGGAGAGTTCGGGGAGAAAGCCGGCTTTCACAAAAAACTCGAAGGCGATCTTGAATTTGTCAGCCAGGTGGAACTGGTGGATCAAAATCCGATCGGCAGAAGCAGTCGAAGCAACCCTGTCACCTACATAAAGGCGTACGATGAAATAAGAGAGCTGTTTTCACAGCAGCCATTGAGTAAGATGCGCGGGTTCCAGCCAAAACATTTTTCATTCAATGTTGATGGCGGCCGCTGTGATGCGTGCAAAGGCGAAGGTGAGCAGGTGGTTGAAATGCAATTCCTCGCGGATGTGCATTTAACCTGCGAAGTATGCGGCGGAAAGAAATTTAAGGAAGAAGTGCTGGAAGTAACATACCGGCAAAAAAATATTTATGAGATACTCGACCTAAGTGTTGACGACGCCATCGAATTTTTCCACGACGAAAAAAGTCTGGCAAAAGCGCTCATGCCATTACAGGATGTTGGATTAGGATATATAAAACTTGGCCAAAGCAGCGACACTCTAAGTGGCGGCGAGGCGCAACGTGTGAAACTTGCTTCGTTTCTTGGTAAAGCGCGGCCGAGCGACCAATCTGTTGCGCGCGGAAAACCCGGGGGACATATTCTATTCATTTTTGATGAACCTACGACTGGCCTGCATTTTCACGATATACAAAAACTGCTTGCGGCGTTCAATGCTTTGATCACTCAAGGCCACTCTGTGATCGTCATTGAACACAATATGGATGTAATAAAAAGCGCCGATTGGGTAATAGATCTCGGGCCCGAAGCCGGTGATAAAGGCGGCTACGTTGTGTATTCAGGGCCGCCAGCCGGATTAAAAAACGCGAAAGATAGCGTTACCGGTAAATTTATGCCAGCCGATTGATCGAAGATTTCCGAAATGGATATCCGTTAACGCATCGATCGCTAAATCATTCAACCCGTACGGGTTGCTTTTGGTCTTCGTCAATTGCACCCCTTGCTCCGCAAGGGGCTATTCATGTTTGACTCCTTCGGAGTCGCTCGATCAAACAATCAAACGTTAGGTGTTATCGGGAATTTTGAAAGATGCAACAATTCGGTTACGGTAAAATTTTTATTGCATCAATTCACAAGAGGTTATTGATGTTTGACTCCTCCGCAGTCGCTTTATCAAGGTGTTATCACGAGTTTTTGAACATGCGAAAAATTGGTTAACTGAAAATTTTGTCGCATCACATCGCAAGCGGCTATTTAAAGCCCGTAAGGGCGTCATCTTTATAGCCCCGGATCTCATCCGGGGACACAAAGCACAAACGAAAACAACCCCGAAAGGGGTTAAATTTTTTCGTGTATTCCGGTCGATCGGTGACATCGTTTCACATTAGCCTGACGATTTATTCACCATCGGCCATTCACAATTCACCTTCATTGCTCTTTCAGTAAATCAATGATAGTGTCTGCTTCGGTGCCTCTCTCGAACGTCTGTAAAAGATGATGGTCTTTATCATACACCGCAATGAAAGGCGTAAACTTTACCCGGAAGTAAGAGGGGAGATAATAATTCGGGTCGCGTCCGATGAGTACATTATTGTAATGCTGAAAACCATACGCTCTTGCAAAATCTTTTATTTCAGGCAACGGCGAATAGCTCACCCACACAAAAAAATATTTTCGCATGTCATGCATCCTTTTGCTGAACTCCTCCGCGGTGATCTGGCAGTGCCCGCACGTGGGGCTAAAGTAAATGATGATCAACGGCTCGTCTTTTGGAACGGATCTGTCATTCGTATAAGTGCTGTCCAATTTCAACACCGTGAATTCCGGTATATGAGATGAATCTTTTTGATAAGGCGGGATCGTATCAACCTCCTGCGCATTGGAATGGGCTAGCCTGAAAATTCCGAACGCTATCAATAAAACTTTTTTCATCATTGCTAAACTACATTAAGTCGATATTGGTGAATGACAATTATTTTTTTTATAACCAAATTTTAGTTTTGCCGGCACATGAAACTTTTTCAATTGTGATCCGTCGCAAAGCGGCATGGTTTAAGACTTTACAACGTTGAATCAATCGGAACTCAAACTTACGAGGAATTGCATCGTATCGACACCGTCCGCATAGTCGGAAAGTGATGGTGATTGTGCCTGTCCAAAAGGCACAAAACCGTGCCCCGTAATAAGCTGAAGATTATTATCGCCCGAGATTTTTTCCTTGACAGCATCAATGTCCATATAATACTCATAGTTCAACACGCTCACCGCCGAAAACGGGCTTTCGTTTTCGGTAAGTATGATCGAATCGTTTGTCATATAATATTTGCCATTCAGCATCAGCAACGCTAATTGGTAGTCGTAATTGTTTTTGTATTTGTGAAAATCGATGAAATGAGCGTACTTTCTTAATGCACGTAGTAGCGGCTCAAAATCGTAACCTTTAGGCACGAACAATTTTGTGACGTTTCTGCAACCTAGTCCGAAATATTGCTGGATGTCGTTTGCCAGTAGGGAAAGCTCGGCTTCAGTTTCATTTCCGTCCAGCACCGCAACAGAAGTGCGGTTCGAGCGAATGATGTGCGGATACTTGCCAAAGTAATACTCGAAATAACGGCTACTGTTATTGCTGCCGGTCGCGATATAAGCGTCGCAGTTTTTTAAATTATCTGCAAATGCGATATAGTTTTTCGTTTGATCATCCCATTCAAAAAGTTTTTCAGCGATGTGTTTGATCAATACTTCGTCTTTTGCCGAGGGCTTTATCAATGCCTTGTGGCCGCTGATAAAAACGCACAAGAGATCATGGAAGCCAACAAGCGGAATATTGCCGGCCATGACAATGCCGATCGTTTTGGGTTTTGCAAGTTCTGTTTGAAGATCATAGCCTTCGAGCCACTTGTTTAGTGATTCGCGTTTCAGAAAGTTATTTGAGATATTTTGCAGGGCAATGTCAACAAATTCAGCAGTGAACCACGGATTTGCCAGCCTTGCGTTTTCTTTGGCTGCCCGCAACGTTTCATCGTCCATCGACAAATAATCGCCAAGTCTTACTGTTAAACCGATCCTTTCTTCAATATTCATTTCTTAGTCCTTATTTTTACAGTGCAAAAATATTTTACCAGGAACAAAATTTTCGATCTATGGCAATCAAAATAACAGAAGAATGCATTAACTGCGGAGCGTGTGAACCTGAATGCCCGAACAATGCAATTTATGAAGGCGGAGTTGAATGGGCTATATCAGACGGGACGACCGTGAGAGGACCGTTTACATTACTGGATGGAACAGTGGTTGACGCGGAGCAACGCATGGCGCCTATTGCAGTTGACATTTATTATATCACCCCAAATAAGTGCACTGAATGCCAGGGTTTTCATGAAGAGCCGCAATGCGCGGCGGTTTGCCCGGTTGACTGTTGCGTGCCCGATGAAATGTACCGCGAAACCGTAGAAGAACTTGCGGCCAAGAAAGAAAAAATGCACATTTAGCAGAAAATAGATTTTCGAATTAAAAACTCACTACCTTAGAACATCAATAATGCTTGTTGCTTTATTGCGACACTGAAAGGCGGGTGATATTTCCCGTCGACAAAAGGTGAGGGCGGAACTCCTTCACCTTTTCGTTTATAACAATTGTTTCAACCAACTATTTCATTATTTGTATTTCTTTGCCGGATAATTTTAATGCATGAAGAAAAAGATCGCGTTGGTAACAGGCGGTTATAGCAGGGAAGCAGAAATAAGTTATCAAAGTGTGATTACAGTTAATAATAATATCGACCGCGATAAGTTTGATGTGTTCGTGATCGATATTACGCCCGAAGGCTGGCACTACAAAACCGACGCAGGCGATCAAATTGCCGTTGACAAGAATGATTTCTCTATAAACATCGACGATCAAAAGATAAGTTTCGACGGTGTTCTCATGTGCATTCATGGCACCCCTGGTGAGGACGGAAAATTGCAAGGTTATTTCGACTGCATCAACTTGCCTTATTCAACATGTGATGCATCCACATCGGCATTAACATTCAACAAACGCTATACAGTGGCGGTCGCGGCCTTTGCGGGGATCCATGTTTCAAAGTCAGTTCATATTTTTCGCAACGAGGTAACGGAGCCTTCTAAGATCCTCGCCGATCTCCGTCTTCCGGTTTTTGTAAAGCCGAATAATGGTGGCAGCAGCATCGGAATGAGTAAAGTTGCGCAGGAATCTGAGATCGGCGGAGCCTTACAAAAAGCGCTGAAAGAAGATGACCAGGTGTTGATAGAAGAATTTGTGGCAGGACGCGAATTAACGATCGGCGTTTTTAAAACAAAAGGCGAGATCATTACGTTACCTGTTACTGAAATAAAATCGAAAAAAGATTTTTTTGATTTTGAGGCGAAATATAAAGGAATGAGTGAAGAAATCACACCAGCACAAGTAGACGAAACTATTGCCGAAAAGGTAAGACAAGCGGCGCGCAAGATCTACGCCGTTCTCAACTGTCGCGGGGTAGTGCGCATAGATTTTATTTATAACGAAACTGTCGCTCAGCCTTTCATGCTTGAAGTGAACACGGTGCCGGGCCAAAGCGCAGCCAGCATTATACCACAGCAAGTGAAGGCAATGGGATGGACGCTGCAAAACTTTTACACCGCTCTGATTGAAGAATGCTGGAACAATTAGTTTTTTGCGATTCGAAACTGGAATACTGAAATGTTTAGATTTATTACGAAACGTTCGTTTGCAGTAAACTTCCTCGTGGCAATTGCCCTGCTTCTTTTGATCGCGTTCTTATTTTTTATGTCGCTCGATTCGCTCACGCGTCATAACGAAACGATCCGCGTTCCGCAGGTTTCAGGCAGAACACTAGCAGATGCCACGTCTCTTTTGAAAAAGGACGGATTTGAGGTCGCGGTGCAGGATTCGGTTTACATAGATACTTTGGAACCGCTTGCCGTTGTAAAGCAATCGCCCGAATCGGAGGAGTTGGTGAAAGTGCATCGAACAATTTATCTCACTGTCAATCGCGCGCAACCACCATTGATCGAGATGCCTGACCTTCGCGGTTTTTCTTTTCGCAGTGCACAGTTGTATTTAGAAAGTCTTGGTTTGAAAGTAGGCGACACAAGTTATACTCCGGACATTGCACGCAACGCAGTAAAAGATCAGTTATTTAACGGCCGTACAATCGAGCCGGGTACAAAGATTCCGATGAGCAGTGCCATCGATTTTGTTTTGGGAAACGGTCTCGGTGAAACGCAACTTGCAGTGCCCGACCTCGTGGGCCTTACGGTTAGCCAGGCAAGAGAATATTTGTCGGGCGATAATGTAGGCGTCGGCGTGATCATCACGACAGGCGCTGTGACCGATACCGCAAATGCATACATCGTAAAACAAAATCCGCCGCCCACGACACAATTGCCGAGCGGCGAGACAGTGCATAATCGAATTCGGCCAGGCCAGTTGATGGATATTTGGATAAGCACCACGCCGCCGGTGCGGGATACAACAGCCGTCCAACCTGCTGCGCGCGATAGTCAATAAAAAAGTTTTTATGCAAACGATAACCGTTGATGAATTAAAAAGCCGTTTAGATGCCGGCGAAAACATCCACCTCCTTGATGTGCGCGAACCATCAGAAAATGCCGACTTCAATATTGGCGGCACACTATTGCCTCTCGGTGAAATAAGAAATATGAACACGGATGCTATTGATGAGTGGAAAGATGAAGAAATAGTTGCCTATTGCCGAAGCGGCAACCGCAGCGGTATCGCTGCACAATTTTTAGAACAGATAGGCTTCAAAAATGTGAAGAATCTTGTTGGCGGCATGATCGCGTGGCGACAAAAATATTGACGGCATGCCCGTGTGGATTCGTCGCAGTTTGCTGTTCGTATTTTTTGTCGATCTTATTTACGGAATGCAATTTGTTTTTTATTAGGGTAACCATTCACCCTAGAAAATGAATTTAACTGAGGTAAGAGCTTCGAGGTTCGGAAAAGGCTTATTCGCAGTAAAAAAAATCCCCGCTCATTCAG
>DASQJI010000336.1:0-9909 GCA_035631175.1 Parafilimonas sp. | reverse complement strand
TGCCTAGCAATAAACCCGCCGCTGATGTGCCCAACTTTTCAGCGAGAGCAGCGCCGTAGCTCAAAACTTCAAAAGAAGATTTTCTTATCTGTTCGTCGGAGTGATCTATAAAAACGAGTACCATTGCTTTGTATTAAACATTTAATAAAAAGGCAGATGCAGCCGCAATAATGCATTATATCACCTTAGCTTCTTCGTGCAGCAGGCGAACGAGTTCGGGCACATTATCGGCAGCTACCAATTTTACGCCCGCCTTAGCGGGGGGCAATTCGAAAGTCACAACTTTCGTCAACGTGTCTATGTTTGCAGGCTCGATCACTTTCAGCGGTTTGGTGCGGGCAGCCATAATTCCCCGCATATTCGGAATGCGTTGTTCAGCCACTCCTTTCTGGCAACTAACCACAACAGGCAACTGAACTTCATCTACTTCTTCTCCACCCTCAATTTCGCGAGTAATCGTAGCTATTCCACCGTTGATCTCCAATTGCGTTGCAAGGGAAACATATGGCATGTCGAGAAGTTCGGCCAGCATTCCTCCAACCGACGAAGCGTTGTAATCAATGGTTTCTTTCCCCGTTAAGACAAGGTCATAATTATTTTGTTTTGCAACTTCAGCAATTTGGGCAGCAATGTAGTAACTATCATCGCTCGTCGCGTTCACGCGAATAGCTTCCTCGCCGCCGAGCGCAAGCGCTTTCCGAATAATGGGATCACAATCTGAGAGCCCTACAGTTATCAAATGCAATTGTACGGAAGCATCTTTTTCCTTCAATTCGATCGCTCGAACCAGGGCATACCATTCGTCGTACGGATTGATTATCCATTGCACGCCTGTTTCTTCAAACTTCGAGTCATTATCTTTAAAGGCAATCTTTGAAGTGGTATCAGGTGTTTTGCTAATGCATACCAAAATCTTCATACTAAGAATTTAATGGCCGCAAAAATAGCCGATAAAGTTGTTCTACAATTAACGATTCCTATTTCTTTCGCGCTGCGAGCTACGAACAACCTGAACCTCTTTGAAGCGAACCGAATTTATACTCTAACATAATGAAAACCAGCTTTTTGGTTATTAACATGCCGAAATCGCTCATTTTCGCACAAATCCTTTACCTTCGTCGCTCGCTATAATCCTGTCTAGGATAAATCACTGAGTTACTGCCCAGTCCGAGGTTACTTGCAAAACGAAAATTAGCAGAAGCAAGGTCGTGATCATTGTAGGTGGTTTGTCGGCAAATTAGGTCGGATTTCTCTTTTTCTGGCACGGTTCTTGGCAAGTGAGGAGAGATTTGTATAAAACTGGTAGACAAAAATTTTAGGAAGCAACAGGCCGGGGATATTTTTTCATAACTGAAGTCGTGAGCTTCTCAAATCATTATCATGAAGCGATTTATCGGAATCTTTCTTTTCATTCTGGTTTCAGCCCTCCTTTCAAACGTCAATACAAAAGCCGGCACCGCCAAATGGCCACCGCTATTTGTTGGTTCAGCAGTAGCAAAAATTAATAGCATCCAGGGAAGTACATCGAAAAATATTATAACAGGTTTCGCCACTTATTACGCGAAGCAGTTTGAAGGTAACCAAACGGCAACCGGCGAAGTTTTCCATCATAGCAAGTTTACTGCTGCGAGCAACTCTTTTGCTCTTAATACCTGGGTGAAGGTGACTAATATTTTAACCGGCCGTTCAATCATCGTTCGTATCAACGACCGCATGCATCCAAGGATGTCGCAAAAAGGCCGGGTACTCGATCTTACATATACTGCCGCCAAGCAGTTGCAGATCGTAACCAGAGGCGTGGCAAAGGTGAAGGTCGAGCCGATCTCTCCTGACGTAGCACAAAATTGAGCTTATAATTTTATTCCAACAGTAAGTAACACATTTGCACGCTGATTTTTCAGTTCTGCAAATGTGTTTGCTTTATTGCCTAACCGATGGGGAAAACGGATGCCCTTGTTGAATGTGTCGCCGAACATGAAATCTATAAACAACCCATGCCCCCGATAGCCAAAGGCCCGCCGCAGCAAGGAGCCGGTTTGTCTTAACTTGTGATCAGCATATGGACTGCTATAATAAGCGCCGCCGATGCGTATCCCGAGTGGCGACAACTTTAACTCACCACCCAGCCGAAGGTTTAGAGTTCCCTGGTAAGAAACGGCGTCAACCTCGTATAACTGATCAAATTCGCTTCGGGATCGTTTACACCATCAGCGAGGTAAGTAAAAAAAGCGAGCGCGAGTATTTTTAGGGATTTAGAATTTTATCCCAAAAGTAAGTAAAACATTTGCCCGCTGATTTTTCAGTTCTGCAAATGTGTTTGCTTTATCGGCCAACCGATATGGAAAACTTACGTCAGTATTAAAAGTCTCAACAAAAGTCAGGTCTACAAACATTCCGCGGTCCCGATATCCAAGTCCGCCGCCCAGCATGGCGCGGCTCGCTTTAAGAGAATGGTCTGCATAAGGGCTGCTGTAATAGGCACCGCCAAGGCGTATTGCAATGGGAGAGAATTTCAATTCCCCTCCTAAGCGAAAATTAACCGCACCCTGGTAGTAGGATTTAATAACGTCATCTATGGCGCGGTAATAATCATCAACGCTTTGCGGGATATCTTCGCCCTGGTACGTCGCCCAGTACCTTGACCCTCGATGATTTGCAAATTCAATATCGGCGGACACAAAGCCTTTCTGCTTTTTAACATCCTCCACCTGGTTTAAAATATACACAAGACTTCCAATAAGGCGGTATGGAGTTAACTGCGTATAGTGAGCGTGCGAAACTGCATTAGGAAAGTCGGAGCTTTTCGCGGTTTTCGATCCGGCATAATCCTCGGTATCGGTGGTCATTTCTGCGCTCAAATCATCTGACAAATAAAGAAATGACGGGGTATGAAAGGCAAAGCCTAAACGCACTGATGGTGTCGGACGATATATCGCTCCAATCTTCGCATTAAATCCGGCCCCGTCTATACTGTGATGCTGGGTGAAACGCGAGTAGCTAAAATTATTATTGATGACTTCGGTTGCGTCGGTTTCAGTATAGTTGATGTCCTGCGTATAAAATGAGAGGGGAATATTCAAACCGCCGCCGATGTAAAGTTTATCTGAAAAATTAGCGCCATATGCAAATGAGATCTCATAGAGGCCGCCTTTGTCTGTTTCGTCATACTGCTGCTTAGTGCCTGTTGGAACCGGCACAAGGCTTCGATAACCTATCAAGTTACCATCAGGGTCAGCCAGGCTATCGACAAGATATGTGAAAAAAGCGAGAGAGGAGCCGAACGGATAATTGTTCGCGGCAGCGTTAAGGTCAGCATTATCGCGAACCAGTTCTTCAAGATATTGCTCGGAATAAGAGCTGTAATTATTAAATCCCTCGTATTGGATGTGATTATTATAGCTGGCAACTTGCGTAACGGCAATTGAAAATGCGCTTGAGTTATTAGGTGTTTCCGGTTTACCGCCGATCACCACACCTGATGTTCCCAATTGAAAACCAGACCTCTTAATACCATTGAGGGAGGTGCCACGATAATCAGACTGATTCGAGTTAAATAACATTCCCGGACTTACTACTGCCTCGCTTGTTTTATACATACCAATGCCAGCGGGATTGGTATAGACTGAAGAAATATCCCCGCCCAATGCCCCCACAGCGCCTCCGATGGACATACTTCGCGCCGTGCCATTGGGAATGAACCACGAACTCCGCAAGGCATCTTCGGGAGTTTGACAAAAAGCAAAATGAAAGCAACAGGAGATTATTACCGCCAACAAGAATTTCCTCATAAGTGTCTGCGTCCTTTCTTAAGTGTTTCGTGATCCGTTTAAATATTGCTAATTACCTGGCGGACGTGTACGGACTCCACCGCCACTAATCCTTCCGCCTCCGGAGCTTGAGTGCGTGCTGCCGCTATTGAAGGTTCGGACAGGGTTCGAATTTGTTTGATTTTGATTTGTGTTAAAAAGGCTGTGGCGATTCGTATTGGTATTGTTGTATAGATTGCTATTATTGCCATTCTGCAAAGGCAAATTCGTGGTATTGTAAGTGCGGTTATTGTACGTTGATAAGTGATAGCCGCTGTATCCTCCGTAGTAAACAGTCGGATTTTTGTAATAAACAACAGTGCAATAAGGCGAATACCATGAAGCCCACGGATTATACCAATACGAAGAATAAGGATTATACCAGGTACTCCACGAGAAATAAGTATTCCATGGGTTGTAATAATTATTGTAATAGTACCTGCTGTCATTCCAGTATTCATAGTCATCAAGACCGGCCCAGCGGTTATGGTCCTGCACCTTCATACGCAAATAAGCATCATCAGAAGACCCGTAGGTTTGATATTGGGATGACGGATAAATTTTCTTCGCAGGTGAGTAATACACATCATCAGGTGTTTGGGAAGTTTTGTATGCAGATGAGCAGCTAGTTAACAGGATCGTCACACACAACAAATAAATTATATTCTTTTTCATGACGCACTTATGTTTATAAGCTAAGTTATTACTTTTGCGGCGTTTCATACCTTTATTTCGCACACTTTTTTATAACCGGCATGGGCAAAGCAATTACTTCGCGCAGCGAGGATTATTCTCAATGGTACAACGACCTTGTTTTAAAAAGTGAGTTGGCAGATTATAGCGCTGTTCGAGGCTGCATGATCATCAGGCCATACGGGTTTACGTTGTGGGAACATATGCGCGATGCGCTCGACAAAATGTTCAAGGACACCGGGCACGTGAACGCTTACTTTCCTTTGTTTGTGCCTAAAAGTTTGTTTGAGGCGGAAGAGGCAAACGCTGAAGGCTTTGCGAAAGAATGCGCCGTTGTTACGCATTATAGGTTGAAGGCTGATCCTGCCAACAAAGGCAAATTGATCGTTGATCCTGAGGCAAAGCTTGAAGAAGAGTTAGTGATTCGTCCGACGAGTGAAGCGATCATTTGGAATACTTATAAGAACTGGATTCAAAGTTACCGCGACCTGCCGATCCTGATCAATCAGTGGGCCAACGTAGTTAGGTGGGAAATGCGTACAAGATTGTTCTTAAGAACCGCAGAATTTTTATGGCAGGAAGGGCACACGGCCCACGCAACGAAAGACGAAGCTGTGTTTGAAACGAGACAGATACTCGATATCTATGCGCGTTTCGCCGAAGAATTTATGGGAGTGCCTGTAATAAAAGGAATAAAGACTGAAAGCGAACGTTTCGCGGGAGCGGTGGACACGTATTGCATCGAAGCGCTCATGCAGGATGGAAAGGCGCTCCAGGCAGGAACTTCACATTTTCTCGGGCAAAATTTTGCGAAAGCGTTTGATGTAAAATTTAGCGACAAGACTAACAAACTGGAGTACGTGTGGGCAACAAGTTGGGGCGTAAGCACTCGTTTGATCGGTGCATTGGTAATGGCGCACAGCGACGACGACGGATTGTTGCTACCACCGAAACTTGCCCCATGGCAGGTTGTGATAATACCTATCTACAAAAATGATGAGCAGAAGAAGAGCATCGCTGAGAAAGTGAATGAAATAACAGCCGCGCTAAAAGAAGTCAACATACGGGTTAAGTATGACGATAATGACGCCAACCGGCCAGGATGGAAATTTGCTGAGTACGAGATGAAAGGCGTTCCAGTACGAATAACGATCGGCCCCAAGGACCTTGAAAACGGAGTGGCAGAACTGGCGCGGAGAGACACAAAAGAAAAAATAAATGTGGCATTGAGTGATCTGCAACCGTATATTATTAAGCTGCTCGACGAAATTCAAACAAACATTTTCAACCGGGCAAAGCGATTCAGAGACGAACATATAACTGCTGCAAACACGTGGGACGAATTTTTGGACATACTTGAAAATAAGACTGGATTTGTAAGTGCTCATTGGGACGGCACTGCAGAAACGGAAGAAAAGATAAAGGAACTGGCAAAAGCAACCATACGCTGCATACCGTTAGATGCGGAGAAAGAACAAGGCATTTGCATACTAACTGGTAAACCTTCTGACAAAAGAGTATTGTTTGCAAGAGCTTATTAGGAACTCACGCCGTGGTGGAATTATTTTGGCGCTCTTGCTTAAAATTGTAAATTGTATCATCCTAAAAAATGCTTATGGAAGAAATGAACACCACAAATGTATTGACGCTCCAGGTAGATCAGACAAACATTCCCTACTTGACGGAGGCGGCGAAGTGGGGAAAATTCCTGTCAATAGTAGGGTTTGTCTTTTGCGGATTAATAGCCATTGCCGCTTTCTTTGCTGGCAGTATACTTTCTACATACTTTGGCGCTTTGGGCGCTGACACAACCTCTGACGTAGGTTCGCTGACAGGAGCTGTTCTCACGGTCTATTATCTCATTGTGGCAGTCCTGTACTTTTTTCCTTCGTTATATCTGTTCAATTTCGCGTCGAGGATGCAGGCAGCGCTGAGAAACAATGACCAGGCGACCTTGAATAGTTCTTTTAGAAATTTGAAGGCCTGTCTTAAGTTTTGGGGCATCCTTCTCATTATCGTACTCTCGTTCCTGGCCATTGCACTAATTGTGGCAGTTCTCGGCGCAAGCCTGGCCTGACAAGCATACCATAAAAAATGTCCTCATTTAAAAAGAGGACAATTTTTATGAAAGGAATATAGTTTGAAAGAAATATAGTTGATTAAAATCTAAACGTCAGGCCTCCGTTTACAATATATCTTCCGTAGCCTGCTTCAATATAGAATCCCGCGTTAGGGGACATATTAAACCGCGTTCCGATGGATACCTGGTAAGCGAGATCACGGATGTTTTCACCGCCGAGCAATGCTTTACTTCCGTCGGCATAAGTGTAATCTTCTGTTCTGTTAACCATACCTATGGCTGTTCGAATGTAAGGGCTCACCGTTTGGTAGCTTGGGAAATACGTCATCATATTCAGCATCACGCTCCAGCTTTCGATGTTCCCGTTAAAAAGAGGTGTAGGGCCGTTTGCACCCAAATCGAAATATCCAACACCGGCTTTTCCATAAGTACCCATCACGCCTATACTATTGTAGCGGCTAAATTGAAAATCCAGGGCGCCGGTAACAGGTCCGGTTTGAGTAAACTCAGTTCCTTTATAAGCGTTTACTGCGCCATAAAATTGATCAGGGAAGTAATCTTTGTCGAGATTAGGGTAGCCATAACCAAGGCTCAGGTTAACGGTCGGCTTGAAGCTGGGTGCTCTTTTCTTCTGATTTTGGTATTGTTGTTTTTTGTGGTAAGGCTGCTTCTGGTAATGGGGAGGGGGTCTTCGGTAGCCTTTTTCCATATAGACGCCGCCATAATACTGCGCTTCTGCTATTCCGCTAATAAGGAGAAATAGGATCGCAAAAACCGTAGTTTGCTTTTTCATACTCTTCATTTTAGCCTTCGACGCCATGTGGTTTTTAAAGTTTAACGACGCGGTGTAAAAACTTTCTCGTTCCTTTTGTAAACTTGGGTACAAGTCGTTGTTAAAATTCCGAGTATGTCAGCGACGAGATTCCCATTCACTGGTTTTTTACGGGCAAGCAAAGACAAAAAAATTCTTATTGTCATTAGAATTATTACCTTTGCCATCCTTTTTAATTTTGGGCAAGTTGGCAACGGAACGGGCAGCAATTGGCCATTTAATGGCACGCTTAATTAATCTATGCCTCCAGAACCTGTAAGTTCTACCCAAAAATCTTTGTCCAAAAAACTATCAAATCAGATATGTCATCAACAAAAGTGCAAAACCGGATCAGCTTTGGAAAAACAAAAAACCTGGCTGAGTCACCAGACCTATTGGATATTCAGTTAAAATCTTTCCAGGATTTCTTTCAGCTTGAAACCACACCGGATAAGCGAAACAACGAAGGCTTGTTTAAGGTGTTCAAAGAAAATTTCCCTATCACCGATACGCGGAACATTTTCGTACTCGAATTCCTCGATTACTTCATTGATCCGCCGCGTTATACAATTGAAGAATGTATGGAGCGGGGCCTTACTTATGCTGTTCCGCTTAAAGCCAAACTGCGTTTGAGCTGTAACGACGAAGAGCATGTGGATTTTCAAACGATCGTGCAAGACGTGTTTTTGGGAAATATTCCTTACATGACGCCGAGGGGCACCTTTGTAATTAACGGTGCGGAACGCGTTGTTGTTTCCCAGCTTCACCGGTCGCCGGGCGTATTTTTCGGCCAGTCCATCCATCCGAACGGGACTAAGATTTATTCTGCGAGAGTGATTCCTTTTAAAGGCGCGTGGATGGAATTTGCCACAGACATCAACAACGTGATGTATGCCTACATCGACCGTAAGAAGAAATTTCCTGTAACTACACTGCTTCGTTCGATCGGTTATGAAACGGATAAAGACATTCTTGAGCTGTTTGGCATGGCCGACGAAGTGAAGGCTGACAAGAAAACTTTGCACGCTTATGTGGGCAAAAAGTTGGCAGCCCGTGTACTCAGAACGTGGGTAGAAGATTTCGTCGATGAAGATACAGGCGAAGTAGTGTCGATCGAGCGTAATGAGATCGTGATGGAGCGTGACACTGTGTTGGACGAAGAGGCGATTGAAATGATCGCCGAAATGGATGTAAAGAGTGTGTTTATTCAGAAAGAAGATGTTGGCGGCGATTATGCCATCATTTATAATACGCTGAACAAGGATACTTCCAACAGCGAGCTTGAAGCCGTTCAACATATTTACCGCCAGTTACGCGGTGCAGACGCGCCTGACAACGAAACAGCACGTGGTATCATTGACAAATTATTTTTCAGCGATAAACGTTATGATCTTGGCGAAGTAGGTCGGTATAAGATCAACCGTAAACTCAGTGTAACTACGGACCTGAATACAAAAGTTTTAACGAGAGAAGACATCATCGAGATCATAAAATATCTCGTAAAACTTACGAATGGTAAAAACGAAATCGATGACATCGATCACTTAAGTAACCGCCGCGTTCGTACAGTTGGTGAGCAACTCTATGCACAATTTGGTGTTGGCCTCGCCCGTATGGCACGCACGATCCGGGAAAGGATGAATGTGCGCGACAATGAAGTGTTCACACCGGTTGATCTGATCAATGCAAGAACACTTTCTTCTGTTATCAATTCATTTTTCGGAACGTCCCAGTTATCTCAATTCCTTGATCAAACCAATCCTCTGTCAGAGATAACGCACAAACGCCGTATCTCGGCCCTCGGTCCCGGTGGTTTAAGCCGTGAGCGTGCGGGATTTGAAGTACGCGACGTACACTATTCTCACTATGGAAGATTGTGTACGATCGAGACGCCGGAAGGACCTAACATTGGTTTGATATCTACACTTTGCGTACATGCCCAGATCAATGAAATGGGCTTCATAGAAACGCCTTACCGTAAAGTAAAAGACGGTAAGGTAGAAATGAAAAAGCTTACGTTCTTAAGTGCCGAAGAAGAAGATACTGCAAAGATCGCTCAGAGCAGCGCTGAACTTGATGAAACCGGTCATTTCGTCGAAGATCGCATTACCAGCAGGCAAACCGGTGACTTCCCGATACTCGAAAAGAATGAAGTAGAATTTATGGACGTCGCGCCAAACCAGATCGTTGGTTTGAGCGCATCATTGATCCCTTTTCTGGAACATGACGATGCCAACCGTGCGTTGATGGGATCGAACATGCAACGGCAGGCGGTCCCGCTCATTCGTCCGGAAGCACCGATTGTTGGTACCGGTTTAGAAAGCAAAGCCGCGCGCGATGCAAGAATTCAAATTCATGCAGAAGGCGACGGCGTCGTAGAATACGTGGATGCAAAAGAAATTCACGTTCGCTACAATCGTAACGATGTTGACAGGCTGGTGAGCTTTGAAGATGATCTCCAGGTTTACAAGCTAACCAAGTTCATCAAAACGAACCAATCGACCTCGATCATTTTACGT
>DASQJI010000335.1:0-2107 GCA_035631175.1 Parafilimonas sp. | reverse complement strand
CGCCATGCCGACCTGCGGGTAGTTATCAGCGTTTTCGCCGATGCATATTTGGCGCATTCAATCATGAAAGGCACATCTTGTTTCATCGAGGAAACCGTTCAATATATTTATAAAAAGCAACTAGAGGAAGCGGATGTTATTGTTATCAATAAATCAGACTTGCTCCCAAAGGGCGAATTAGAATATGTGAAACAGACGATTGAAGCAAGCTACGAGGGCAAGAAAATAATTTGTGTAGATGCTTTCGATGAAAATGACATTCGTAATTGGCTGCAGTTATTAAACGAATTCCAGGTCGCATCGCCGAGAACTTCTCTTGAACTTGATTACGATGTTTATGGCGCCGGTGAGGCCATGCTTGCCTGGTTTGATCAAAACGTTTCAATACATACGGTAAAACCAAATGCCGTAGAGTCAGCTATATTTTTGGCAGAAAGCATCTTTCATAAAATACGGCTTGCGGAATATACGATCGGCCATATTAAATTTTTGATGAGTGACGGAGCATGGCAGAAAAAATTAAGTTTTACTACGACAGGAAAAGCGGAGAATTCTGATCTCAACGAACGTCATCTTTGCAAGCACGTGGATGTGCTGATCAATGCGCGGGTGCAAACCAGTCCGCAGTTG
The DNA here is from genome assembly GCA_035631175.1 of Parafilimonas sp. Classification (GTDB taxonomy): domain Bacteria; phylum Bacteroidota; class Bacteroidia; order Chitinophagales; family Chitinophagaceae; genus Parafilimonas. Next base: position 1,477 of record DASQJI010000335.1, on the reverse strand, counting down.
TTGCAACAAACCATTCATTCGGCTATAGAAGAAACAATAACATTCAAGGGTTGTCGTATTGTAGCTGGCCGGCCATCAGCCTTTCGGCCGGGTTACCCGAAGCCTGTGCACAGGGTATAGGTGTAAGATATCAGAGAATTTGCGTAACGAGCTGCACGTGTTTTTAGGATCTTAAAGATTCTCGGGTGTTGCCCCTACGAGGCAAGAATAACCGTCGTACATTTCGTGCCACTGGTACCATCCATACGCACGGGGTTAAGCACTCGGATGATGCTCCGTAGGAGCGAAACGTCGGTAGAAAAAAAATGTCCATCGTTTTTTTCGTTTATGCCCCGTAGGGGCAATACCTTTAGCGGCAATTTCATCCCCTTAATTCAAACCCTTTTTTATGGCAAATACCTATACCCAAATCCACATTCAATGTGTCATGGCCGTCAAATTCAGAAATTCTGTTATTGTGCCGACATGGAAAGAAAGACTACACCAGTACATTACCGGCATCGTTCAAAATTGTGGTCACAAGATGTTATCAATAAACAGCGTGCCAGATCATTTACATATGCTTTTCGGATTAAGACCGACCCAGTCGCTTTCTGATTTGATGAGGGTCGTAAAAGGAGAATCGTCCGAATGGGTGAATGATCAAAAATTTCTGCCCTTTCTTTTTAGGTGGCAGGAAGGCTTCGCCGGATTTTCGTATGCTCGTTCGCAAATTTCAGTGGTCGCAAATTATATCGAAAGGCAGGAAGAACATCATAAGAGAATGACTTTCCTCGAAGAATACAAGAACATGCTGGACAAATTCGAAATTGAATATGATTCGCGATACATTTTTAAACCGCTTGAATGATCCAGGTATTGCCCCTACGGGGCAAAAATGATCATTACATATTTGTTGCTACTACCGACGTGTGGCCCCTACCGGGGCTGATCAGAGCGCTAATGAATCATGCGGAAATGCGTCTTCCGAAGAATTAATATTTACGCAGCTTCTACGCAGCAAAGGATGCCATGCCATTGCCAAAGTCGCACAGGGCCGAAGTGTTGTTTGTCTCCTGATGAAGTGCTGCCCCATGAAGCAGGAACGAGGACATAAATTCGGCGCTGCCAACTTAGAGGCCGAAGGCAGGTCAATTATGAGTGCGCCGGATTGTTGCTGCCACATATAGCGTGTCGGCTTCTGCTCCGTAGGAGCAAAAACGTCGGCAGAAAAAAAATAATTCAACGAATTCCATTGATGCCCCGTTGGGGCATTACGTTTTTAAAAGGAACATAGGCAACGATTGGCAACGTCCTAAATCGCTTTACTGTATTTCATTTCATTCACAACCGCATCCTTACGCAGGTAATGCAGATCAAAAGCGTTGCAGATATTTCTTATAAAGTGTCTCCCCGTTTTTGTCGCTTGCAAACCGAATTCATTCCATTCGATAAGCCCATCGTTCGCAAGCTCTTCGAGCCTCGGAAAACTATATGC
>DASQJI010000334.1:0-2280 GCA_035631175.1 Parafilimonas sp. | reverse complement strand
TCCTGGACACTTAATTTTTTTTCGTCCACCAAAAATGAAACTGCTTTACTGTAAGAACCTCCGAAGTACCCTTTGATCAGGGTATTCATTGTACTTTTTGAATATTCCTGTTTTGTCACCAGCGGCGAATAGCGGTTCATGCGTCCGAAAATTTCTGTGCCGACGAATTTTTTGTCAACCAAAATTTTCAAAAGCGTAGCGACCGTATTCGGGTGTGGCTTAGGATCAGCCATTTTTTCCACTATGTCTTTTAAAAAGCCTTGTCCAATCTTCCAAAGTGCCTGCATGACCTGTTCTTCGGCTTTTGTCAATGTTTTCATACAACTAAAACTTTAGTCAAACGTATAACTAATGATTTAGTTGTGCAACTATTTTCTTAGTTTTATTTTTATAACAGTTCTTTTGCATGTGAGAATAGCAGTTATCTTCATTCTCTTTACTTTTGAAAAAACCAGAGCAATGTATGAGCCTGTTGTAACTGTCACTGATGCCAATATCTACCAGGGGGATAGCCTGATCCTCAGCGATGTGAATTTCACAGTTCACCGCGGCGAATTCGTGTACCTGGTTGGCAAAACCGGCACCGGTAAAAGCAGCCTGCTGAAGACATTGTACGGCGAGTTAAGACTGCGCGAAGGCCGGGCCACCGTTGCCGGGTATGACCTGACAACTATGACGTGGAAAAAAGTTCCTTTTCTCAGGCGGAACCTGGGGGTAGTCTTCCAGGACTTTCAGCTGCTGACCGACAGGAATGTGAACGAAAACCTGCGCTTCGTACTGAAAGCGACGGGATGGAAAGAAGAAAAGCTCATACAGGAAAAAATCGCTGACGTGCTGGAGAAAGTTGGTTTGAAAAGCAAAGGCTTCAAAATGACATACGAGCTGAGTGGTGGCGAGCAGCAACGCGTTGATATTGCGAGGGCACTGTTGAATTCCCCTAAACTCGTCCTTGCGGATGAGCCGACGGGTAACCTCGACCCTGAGACAAGCGATGAAATAATGCAGTTGCTATTTAATATCTCGAAGGATTATGGGACTGCTGTAATCATGGCCACGCACGATTTTATTGTCATCAGTAAATATCCATCGCGGATGCTGAAAACAGAACGCGGGCAGGTGTTTGACAGCGCAAAAGCGGAAGTGTAAGCACCAGCTTACGGGTGCAGAACTGACTTATTCGTTCCAGATAGTTTTAATAATTTGCTTCGCATTTTCTTCGTTACAAAATTCCTGCGGCAAAATAGTTTTCCTCAGCTCTTTTTCTGCTGTCGTAAGCGGCTCGTGGTATAAAAACGATATGCGCTCTTTGAATTCAGTTGCGCTTTTAAGCACATGACACATTTCAGCAAGCCTCGTTCCTTCTATCATTTCTTTATTTACCACGCAGTGCCGGCCATTAAATAATGCGTTCACCAATTTTATTTTAATACCCGTCGAATTAAAAGATGGCAACACATTAATGTGCGCCTTTGCAATTACATCCTGCATTTGTTTTTCGGATGGATTTACGGCGAGCGAAGCTTGCGGATTCGCCTTGACGAGATCAATGATTTTTTTTGAAGGATTGTTTCCTGCTATCACAAGAGGCACGTCAAGCTTCTGAAAAACATTTTTTAAAAGCCAGCACGCCGCTTTTTCGTTCTCTTCTACTTCGAGATTTCCATGGTACAGGCAATGCGTGCCCATCCCTTCCTGTGATGTTACTTCCCATTCGGGAATAAATAATGGCAGATATTCAACGTTCGGACAGTCATAGTGCATTTTGTAATGCGCTGCATCTTTTTCAGTCACCGTCCAAAAAGCCGCAGCATTGTGTGATAACTTTCTTTCGTATGCCGCAAGCAGCTTCGCTTCGCGCCGGTAATACAACTTTTTTTTCAGGTTACGGCTGTGCTTAAACAGTTGCTGATAATATTCCGCTTCTACATTATGCAGCCGGACAAATTTTTTTCGGTTATCAAATCTTTTATCTGTTGTTAAATAAGTGCTATGAACTCCTTCCATTAAAATAGGATGATCATCCTCTAACAATCGTTGCAAAAGTGTCTCGCTGTTCCTGCTTGCCACGATGTAAGGCAATTTCGATGAGATAGCTTTGCGACCCGTATTCCTTTTGTAATAGTAAACATGTTCGCAATATTTGTTTAGTTCAGGTTGTTCGCGCCGATCTTTTAGGAAACAATGAAGATGGATGTTAACTCCTTGACGTTGTAATGCAGGTAGCTTGTAAAACAGATCGTAAACGCCGCCGTAGTTGACTGGGTAAGGAACATTCAGACA